>CBIHME010000050.1:0-5840 GCA_966210965.1 uncultured bacterium | reverse complement strand
GCTTCGACCAGGTCGTTTTGACCGCCGTACAAACATCATGCTTCCAGAGCGCAAAGACCGCGAGGCAATTTTGAAAGTTCACTTCAAAAACAAGCCAGTTGATGAGACTGTTCAAATCGAAGCCTTGGCTGCCAAGACCGCGGGATCAAGTGGTGCGGATCTTGCGAATATTGCAAACGAGGCAGCGATTGTGGCGGCTCGTCGCGACGCAAAGAAGATTAGCAACGCCGATCTGACTGAGGCATTTGAAAAAGTAGCCATCGGTCCAGAGCGCAAGACGAAGGTTATGAGTGAGGCTGAGCGTAAGATGACCGCTTACCACGAAGCTGGCCATGCGATTGTTGGGCACGTCCTTCCTGACAGCGATCCTGTTCACAAGGTGACGATCATTCCACGTGGCGGTACCGGTGGAGTAACGTGGTTCTTGCCGCCTGAAGACAAGAGTTACACGAATGTTTATGAATTTAAAGATATTCTTGCTCGAGCAATGGGTGGCCGTGTTGCAGAAAAGATTTTGTACGGTGCCGATGGTATTACGACTGGTGCGGGTTCTGATCTGCGCAAGGCAACCGAGATCGCTCGCGATATGATTATCGAACAGGGTATGGGTAGTAAACTGCGCGACCAGGTGTTCCATGACGACAACGGGGGCATGGTCTTTGACAAGATGACACACGAACGACCGTACAGTGATGACACTGCCAAAGAAATTGACAGTGAAGTTGAAATGCTGATCAAAGAGGCATCACGACGAGCAGAGATTGTTATCACTAAGAACCGAAAACATCTCGATGCGCTGGCAAGTGCACTGCTTGAAGATGAGACGCTCGAAGAGACGGCAGTAAATAAAATTCTTAAAGATGCGAAACTTCCAAAAGAGGCAATGCTCCACGAGATAGCTGCGTAGCAAACCTATGGGGCGAGTACAGGCCGCCGTTGCAAAGGCGAATAAGCGACTTCCGATTCAGCTTGCAGCTGTGCTGCTTGCTGGATCAACGTTGCTGTCTGCGCTGTTGGGTATTTTACGTGAACGTTTCCTGAACCGTGCATATTACGAAACCTACCCGACGGGTATCGATGCGTATACGGTCGCCTTTACGCTGCCGGACTTTATGTTTATCATTTTGGTATCCGGCGCACTGAGCGTTACTTTTATCCCCGTCTTTAATCAGCGCCTCGCCAAGGGGAATAAAAAATCAGCTTGGGAGCTGTCGACTAGTTTAATTAATTTTATGGCGCTCATTACCTTAGCTGCCAGTATTTTAATTATGATATTCGCCGAACCAATCGTGCAATATATCGTTGCACCAGGATTGGATGAGGCGAGCCGGGCGCTGGCGGTAAGCATGATGAGAGTCATCGCGGTCAACCCATTCTTGTTTGCGATTGCGACGGTTATTGCCAGTATGCAGCAGGCGATTGGGCGCTTTACGTTCTTTGCTTTGGCGCCAACAATATACAATGTGGGGATTATTATCGGCACGCTGTTCTTCACGCAAGGGATCACGATTTTTGGCTGGCAGGTGTTCGAGGGCGGTATTATGGGTGTGGCTCTCGGTGTTGTACTTGGATCGATTATGCAACTGCTGGTTAGCTCTATTGGATTACTTGGTCTTGGCTTTGACTACCGGTTTAAAATTTACTGGAAGAATAAAGGCTTTCGCAAAGTCCTTTCTTTGCTACCGGCGCGTTCACTGGACCAGGGTATGGACTATGTCGTTAGTATTGCAGAAACAAACTTGGCATCGCGCATGGCGTCCGGAACGATTCGTGCTTACAACCAAGCATTAACATTGCACTTGATGCCGATTAACTTAATCGGCGTGGCTATTAGTACTGCGGCGTTTCCAAGTTTGACGGAGCGCTTGGGCGAAAACCGTACGGACTTATTTATTAAAGAGCTTCGCAATACGATTCGAGTTATCATCTGGATCATATTACCAATCGGCACGATTGCATTCTTTGCCCGAGGATATGTGGTGAACTTTATTAAAGAGGGCGGTGACCCATTGATGGCAAACCTACTGGGCGCGCTGGTTATTGCGATTATATTTCGTTCGATTTATCACATTGCCGCGCGTAGTTTTTATGCGCAGCAGGATACGAAGACGCCGTTATACGTTTCTATTTTTGCAATCGCATTGAATGTTGCGTTGGCAATATGGTTTACGATGGTGCTTGAATGGGGTCCGTACGGACTGGCATGGGCGCAGTCAATTGTCGCGCTAGTCGAAGTCGTTATTCTGTTCTTTATTATGGCAAAGCGGATGCCAGATTTATTCAATCTTCCATTCATGCATGCGATTGGTCGGATGGTTGGCGCGACTGCGCTAATGGGCATCATTAGTTATATTATGGTGCAGATATTCCAGTTGCAAACGGTTGATCAGAAGTTCCTTGAGACGTTCCCGAAGTTCGTCGTCATCGTTCTTATCAGCTTGGGGGTATATGTTTGGTTCAGTAAGTTATTGAAACTGAGTGAGGCGAATCCGGTATTACGTCGCGCTCGCTCGTTGCTTTTTGGAAAAACAAATTAAAGTGTTATAATATATAAACAATAGTATGAATCAATCTCAAATTAGAAATTTCTGTATCATCGCGCATATCGACCATGGCAAGTCGACGCTTGCCGACCGTATGATGGAGCTGTCCGGGACTGTGCAGAAACGTGATATGAAATCACAGCTGCTTGATACGATGGATCTGGAGCGTGAAAAGGGTATCACGATTAAACTGACGCCTGTTCAGATGCACCACAAGGATTTTACACTTAATCTTATCGATACGCCGGGGCATGTCGATTTCAGCTATGAAGTCAGTCGCTCGCTTGAAGCCTGCGAAGGGGCGATTTTGGTTGTCGATGCCAGCCAAGGTATTCAAGCGCAGACATTGGCGAATGTTTATTTGGCGCTCGCGGCCGATCTGACGATTATCCCAGTATTGAATAAGATTGATTTACCGGCTGCGGACATCCCGCGAGTATCGGCGGAAATTATTAACTTGCTTGGCTGTAGTGAAGCAGATATTTTAAAAGTTAGCGCAAAGACCGGCGAGGGCGTATTGAATGTCCTTGATACGGTGATTGAACGTATCGCACCACCTGCCGGACATGCTGATCAGCCAACTCGCGCATTAATTTTCGACAGTTACTATGATGATTACCGCGGGGTAATCTTGTATACTCGTGTCGTTGATGGCGCCGTAAAGAAGGGTGATACGATCGAAATGCTTGCGACGGGCGCAAGCGGACTTGCCCTCGAGGTAGGAGCGCTGGCGCCTTCCATGAGTCCCGGAGCTGAAATCGCTACGGGCCAGGTGGGGTATATCGTAACCAACCTCAAAACAACCCGCGATGCTCGCGTCGGCGACACGGTTACCGTGAAGCGTAGCCATGCGACAGAAATGTTGCCCGGTTATCAGCACGTCAAGCCATTTGTTTATGCCGGATTTTTCCCCGTTTCCAACGAGGATTACAACGAGCTGAAAGATGCGGTCGAAAAGCTTAGCCTGAGTGATTCGGCATTGCAATTCGAACCGGAAAATTCACCCGTTTTAGGATTTGGTGTTCGCATTGGCTTCCTGGGGCTGCTGCATATGGATATCGTTCGCGAGCGCCTCGAGCGCGAGTACTCACTCGACTTGGTCGTGACGAACCCTAGTACTGATTATCAAGTGCGCCTGCAAAATGGTGAAGAGTTGGATATTAAATCTGCTTCAAGCCTTCCTGACCCTTCGAAAATTGCTGAAATTCGCGAACCATGGATTAAAGGCGAAATTATCGTCCCGCAGGCATATATTGGTGCGGTAATTCAGCTGATCGTCAACAAGCGCGGCCAACAAAAGAACCTCAGTTATATTGATGAACGCGCACTAATTAGTTTTGAGGCGCCATTGGCAAACCTACTTACCGATTTTTACGATCAGCTAAAATCAGTGACGAGTGGTTATGGGTCATTTAATTACGACCTAGATGACTATCGTGTCGAAGATTTGGTGAAAGTCGATTTTTATGTTGCCGGCGAGATCGTTGACGCACTGAGTGTAATGGCGCATCGTTCAGAATCTCAACACCTGGGACGTGTCGTTGTCGACAAGCTAAAAGAGGTGATTCCACGACAGAATTTCCAGGTCGCCTTACAGGCGGCGATTGGGGGAAAGTTTATTGCCCGTGCCGATCTTTCCGCCTATCGAAAAGACGTAACTACTGGTCTGTATGGCGGTGACGTATCGCGTAAAAAGAAGGTGCTTGCTAAACAGGCCAAAGGCAAGAAGCGTATGAAACGATTCGGCAAAGTGGATATTCCATCCGAAGCCTTTACGGTCATGCTAAAGCGGGATTAAACTGTTATACTAGATCGAATGAACGAAATTGATCAACTTATTGCCGACTATCAACCCTCAGATTACGTGGCCGAACTGGTCCGTGGTACAAAGATTACGCTGCTCGTAGGAATATCGGGCGCCGGAAAAGACACGATCAAGAAGGAGCTTTTGAAAAAGCCAGATTTTCGTGACATCGTCTCGCACACGACGCGTGCTCCACGAATTAACAATGGCATCGCAGAAGTACCTGATGTGGACTATCATTTCATTGACGACAATGCGGCAAAAATGATGATAGAGAACCATGAGTTTATTGAAGCGAAGTTCGTTCACGGCACTGTGTATGGTACAAGCATCGACGAACTCAAGCAATCGCACGACGAACAAAAGATCGCATTAACTGATATCGATGTACAGGGCGTTGCTGAGTATAAAGAATTATCGCAGCATGTCGTCGCCGTATTCGTTATTCCACCGACGTACTCGGTGTGGCGTGAACGGCTAGCGCAGCGATACGAATCGCCTGAAGCATTTCAGGCTGAATGGACAAAGCGTCGCAACAGTGCGATCGACGAATTGACGCATGCACTTGAGGTGCCGTACTATCATTTCATCGTGAATGATGACCTCGACCGAGCGGTGGCTGTCGCGGAAGAAATCGCCCACAAGCCGGATGTTTTTCATCGCAAAGACGATGAAGCCCGCTTAAAAGCCCGAGATCTATTAGCGGCAATTCAAACGAGCATGTAACGATTAGCACTCTATTTGCAAGAGTGCTAATCATGCGCTAAAATAGAGCTATGACAACCCGTCAAATAGCTATATTATCCGCCATTATTGAACAATATGCCGAAATTGCCGTTCCGGTAGGTAGTGTGACATTGGCAAAATTATTTGGTGTTTCGAGCGCAACTATCCGCAGTGAAATGGCCCGTCTAGAAGAGATGGGGATGATTATGCAGCCGCACACGAGTGCTGGACGCATACCTACTGATCAGGGATATCGATTCTATGTCAACACACTTACCGAGCAGCACGCTACCGAACAACCGCAGCAGCTTGATCGCAGTGCGAGAGCGATTGAGGCGCGAGTAAATACCTATGGTGATCGTGCTGATCGTGCAATTCGCAGTGCGGTCGACAGCCTGGTGGATCTGACGCAAAATCTTGGTATTGCGACTATTGGCGACGAGTTGTATATGAGTGGTATTGGCAATCTATTTTCACAGCCAGAATTTATGAGTGGTACGCATGCACAATCTGTTGCTCGTTTGCTCGACAACCTCGAGCCATGGCTACGTGAAGCGGCGCCGAATGAGCCACTTAATGTTTATATTGGTGCCGAAAATCCAATTGGAAAAACTAGTGGGGCAAGCTTGATTATTAGCCGGTTTAGGTCGCCCTATAGTGACCGAAGTTATATCGGTGTGCTGGGTCCCACCCGCCAAAGTTACGGTAAAGTAATGCGGCTCGTGCGTCACGCCGGCGCAATGTTAGAGGAGGTACTATAATGGAAG
>CBIHME010000049.1:0-5918 GCA_966210965.1 uncultured bacterium | reverse complement strand
CCCCGGTAGCGATAAAAGGGATGTTCTTTTGGTGAAGCCGCTGAGACTTGAACTCAGGACACCCTGCTTAAAAGGCAGGTGCTCTAACCAGCTGAGCTACGGCTCCATAATTTTTAATTGCTTCACCGTAATTCATAAGCTTGGTTCGATCTAACATTCAGCTGTTTCATCAGCTAGTTAGAGCGGCTTATTTTCTACCGGCGACTAGGTCACCTAGGCAGCTGAGCTACGGCTCCATAATTTTTGACACAAATAAAACTCGTTCATATGTGCTCTATAGAAAATAGCATTTTTAGGGGTGGTTTGTCAATGTTTGGTCGGGATTTTAGGTGTTTTAGCGAGTAAAAGGTCCATGACCGCTACCGACAAACATACTGTAATGATAACTACTCGGTGGGTTGTCATAAAATCAAACACTTGCTCACCCAGCCCTTCAATCACCAAGGCTGACCCTAAAGGCTCCAGTAGTAGTACGGTCGCTAACACCGAAAACAACAACGCCCCGACCACCCGCTGCTTACCCGATGAGTATGACGGACCGCTCGTTAGCAATAAAATTGCCGGTACTATCGTTAACATTCCAGCCACGACACTCTCTAGCGGTGGCCGAACTAACACAAATCCAGCTTGCGCAATAACTGGGGTCAAATCACTCACCCATAATGCACTCAGCATGGATCCAGCAGCAAGTGCCAAGCCCAACACGCCAAACCGGCGCTTCGTCATAAACGCAATGGCAAACAACGACGCACTCAGCAGCAAGAATATAACGACAAAGGTCACAACTGCAGGCCCTGTATATTATTCTCATCAAAGAATGCTTCATCACCGATATTGATCGCTTTCGTATCAACCGTACCGCCGCGAAGCTCTACGATATAGCGCGCGCTGTCCTTTGGACTGAATGTCGTATCCGGCACGCTATCGGCCGAGGCATTCTTTACGATATACACAACTCGTTTTTGACTATCCAGCCATATCACATCAAATAGCGCCTGTCGTTGCCTCATATCAATTGACCAAAGTGCGTCGCTATTATGCATATGCAACACTGCTTTTCCTTCGCGCAGTTTATCGACATGCGGCATACCGCTATTCGCATACTCTTTTGCCGTAATCACACGAGCATTAAAGACGCCGTCGCCAAGCCGCACGACCAGGTGAGGCTGAAGCCTTGGCCACACAACAAAGTACGCCGTTGCAATCACAGCGGCGAGTAGCACGCCGATGAATATCCACGACATCCGTTCTTTTCGCAGACTCATGCCGGGTAAGCCTTTCGTATCATAGGCATATTATAGCATTGTTAAGGATAAACGGTATTATGCGCCGACTTTGTCTTTTTTATTGCGACGTTTGGCGTTCATTTCAACGTATTCAATAATTGGCCCGGCAACGTCTCGACCGGTTACTTTTTCAATACCAAACCCAGGACTAGCATTCACTTCCAAAATAAGCGGTCCGCGGTCACTGCGCATCATATCAACACCGGCAATATTAAGCCCCATCGCACGCGCTGCTTTAATCGCCATTTTACGCTCTTCTTCGGTTAGTTTAACGATCGTCCCTTCGCCACCCTTATGCAGATTCGAACGAAAATCATCATCAAGACTTTGTCGCTTCATGCTTGCGACAACTCGACTGCCGACCACAAACGCACGGATGTCCGTGCCCGCAGATTCTTTCACGAATTCTTGCAATAGTACGTTCGTGCCGTCGTCGTTCGTCAGATAAAATGCCTGCAGCACTGACTTTGCCGCTTTTTTTGATTCAGCAAGTACGACGCCATTACCGTGTGTCCCACGAGCAAGCTTAATAATCACCGGCGTGCCGCCAAGCTTTTCAATAAGATCATCAATGTCGGTAGAATTACGCGAAAAGACTGTCTTTGGAATACCCACGCCGGCTTTCGCTAAAAGTTGCGAGCTGCGCAGCTTGTCGCGCGAGCGGTTAATAGCAATCGAACTGGATACTGTATACACACCTTGCATCTCAAGTTGACGAACGATAGCCGTCCCGTAACGCGTCATGTTAGCGGCAATACGGGGGATAATTGCATCGAATTTACTTAGGTCCTCACCCTTGTAGCTAACGGTCGGATTATTCCGCTCGATTGACGCATAACACTCGCGGTATTTCACAATCTTGACACTATGCCCGCGCTTAAGCGCCTCTTCTTTAAGACGCTTGGTCGAGTAGTTGCCTGGGCCGTTTGAAAGTATTGCAATGTTCATATTATTTCTCCAATTCCGTCATAAAGTATTTCGCTAATTCGTTCCATTTCGACTGTCTATACGAGCCAGTGGCCATTTGCGGCCCTTCATTCACTTCAAAGCAATACCATTTACCTGTTTCTTTATCCTTGACCATATCCACCCCGGCGATTCCAATTTCGGACAGCGTTGCCGCGGTGCGACTCGCTGCAATCACCTCCGCCGGCAGTTCCTCGATCGGTACGATTGTCGCCCGTCCGCCCTGAGATGTGTTGTTAAGATGGGTCGATTCATCCGCGCGTTGACGATGGATGACAAGCTGAACTTCGCCTCCAAATACCAGTATACGCAAGTCTCCTTCATTCGGAACAAATGACTGACCGATTAGGTAGGCTTTTTTATCCGACATAAGCGCCGCAGCGACAACACGGTCAAAATCATCGCGACTACGAATAACTTCATTCACGTCGCCTCGACTCGCATGAATCCCTTTTAACACAAATGGCAATCCAAGCGCCTGCTCGTAACGATCATACGCGCCGACAAGACGCCCAGGCATCGCAAACAGACTGTTTGGCACAGAGATCCCCGCCGGAACAATAATTCCGTAGGTGTATAATTTACTTCCACCAGCATACGCACCTTTGGCCACATCGGTAACCTTTACGTCATTTCGCAGCGCATATTGAACGTACGTCGCCGTAATATCATGTACGACCGATGACTTAAAGTACACCATGTCATAATCGGCGAGATCCAGTCCGGTGTTTTCAACAGAGACGCGCATCTTTCCATCAATGAACGAAATGACCAGATCATCATATACAACATAGTCTATTTGCACTTGCGGCATACGGCCCTCAAGGTATGCGAGCATCGCCTCGGCGGCGTCTGTGCGCTTTGTGCTAATAGCAAGAATTTTTTTCATGCTATTTCTCTGCTCTTTCGCGCAAGAATTTTGCAAACACGCGCACCTTTTCGTCAACAAACGCGCCACTGGCGATTTGCGGACTATTATTCACCTCAAGAATATACCATTTACCCGTCTGATTGGATTGCATCAAATCGACGCCTGCCACCTGACGATCCAAAACGATCGCTGATTTTATCGCCATTGCCTGCACTGACGGTGCCATATCGGCCAATTCTACCAACGTTGCGGATCCGCCGGTCGACGTATTGTTGAGGTGCGTGCTATCATCCTGTCGTAGTCGCTTAATGATTAACGGCAATTTCTTATCGAGCACCAAGCATCGATAGTCACCATCGTTTGCGATAAATTCCTGTGCTGCAAAATACGCATCTGTCGATTCGGCAATTTTAACCGCCGCGGCAAACTCTTGTTCGTTGCTAATCAAGAAGTTTGCTTCGCCCTTATCGGCGGCGACATCCTTAAAGATAAAAGGAAGCTTTAATTTTGTGACGATAAAGTCATACGAATCAGCCAAATGGGAGTGATGCATAATGACCGTTCGCGGAATTGGCAGATTGTACCTTGCAAGACGCGCGTACTGCGACAATTTACTGTACGACCGGAACTGTGCAACCTCACGATCAATGTAGTTCACATTCATCGCTTCAGCGTATTCAGCGACCGCCGAGGCAATTTCCATTTTCCGTTGGTGCGTCTTAAAGTAAATTAGATCGTAGCGCGGCAACAGCTTCTTTGTCGCTGCATTATATATCTTAATACCCGACCGCTCAGTCAGAACGAGCATCAAATCATCGTATGTGCGGAATGACGTGTGCAGTAGCGGATCGGCCAAAGTGAGCGCGTCAACAAACGAGCCGACCGACCGCGAAGGAAGACTATTAAGTACGAGTACTCTCACTTTTCCCATACCTAAACGATTATTCACCGACACATCAACCAAGAACTTACCGATCAATGTCTTCTTGCCAATAAGAATTGGATAACGATTCCGTGAACGATCCGCCAAGCGAAAACTCACTCTCGTCTTTTTGCCACCGAGCTTCATGCTCATCTTGACGGTATATCGAATCTCGCTGTCGCCAAAAGAGTTACGCACCTGCGTTACGCCATAGTCACTTGTTACGATGGTTTGTCCGGTATAAAACCGTGATCCGCGTCCAAACAGTTTATACGCAAGCTTGCCGTCAGCCTCAACAATATCACTCGCCCAAATAGCAGTATAGTCCGCACCTGTATCTACTTTCGCGGGTACATCTTCGATGGAAAACTCTGGAAGCGTAACGTGCTCTTTTGAGCCGATTCGTTGCAATACTTTTGGCATGTAGTCCTCCTATTGTCGGGCTGTGGCGTTGACGTTATTAATTTATATATTATAGCAATATTGGTAGTGTTTTGTCAATAGGGTTATGGTCGCGGATACTCGGCTGCTTGCTGCTCGTTTGTTGGGTCGAAGCGACCAGAAAATACCCACTTCAACGTCGCCTGACGTTCTGCTTTTGGTAATGCGGCGACATCGTTCAGCCACTCCGGCACAACACGCGCACCTTCAAAATATGAGCGATCGCGCGTATCAATCGCATTACCGCGTCGCGTACGGTAGACCTGGGTATATGCTTGGTCTTTTGCCTTATCTTCGGTCAAACTCTGACCATTCGCGCGAGCATTAACCATGTTGCGTCGCCACATAATCTCGTATGTCTCGCGGTGGCCACGCTGCTGTCCATCTTGATCGAGACCGTACTGCAAGCCAAGTGCCGTGTAATACTGCTCGCCCGAGCCACTACGAACCTCACCAGTCATAATCTGTTCCAGTGCGACCGCAAAGCCCTCCTCGAAGCTCAGGCTAGCCTTGCTAATATCACCCTCGGCACGAAACGCGTGACCTAGAACTTCGTGGAACGTCGTTTTTATCACTTGCTTAGGCGGCAGTTTTGCCCGAAGTTCACCAATTGAGATAATCTTCGTATTCGCATCGGTACTTGCCGCTTTATTGCTACCGGGAACCAGCTCAGCCTTCCAGCCTTTTTCCGACAACCCAAAGAATGCGAGCGCACCCTCGATTTGCGCGAGCGTCTCTCGTGCGGAAATCTCTTCTTGATCCATATCCACCGTCATAACCTCGTCGATACCTGGAAAGAGCTCTATTATATCCTCGCGCAACACAGCGAGCGCTTCTTGCTCCAATTCAGCCGATTGGATCTTGCGTTCTGGCGCGGCATCACCAAGCATATTCAGCAGATCATTCGCTTCGGGCATTTCATCGCGCAGCTCGGTTGCCTGTAGGCGAAGCTTTGCAACGAGTCCTAGGTAGGCATCCCGATCGACTTCACCAAAGATCTCTGCCGACATCATCGCCGCACGTTCGTGTGATAATACAGCTTTAACACCCGTACGACCCAGGCCACGCATCACCTCTTTATGTCGATACAGCTCGGCTAAACGGCGGGCCGCCTTAGTATATTCAACATCCGTTGATGCGTCGTCTAGCAGTGCTTGATAGCTTCGCTCGGTGGCATCGAATACATGTTCGTTGCGAAGTTTGGGGTAGTGGATAGCTGGTGACTCAAGTGCTGAGTCTGCGATAAATGCCTGCTTAGCCGATTGTCGGTGTGCAACATCATCATCTGTTTCCGTGCCATACCACTCATTTGAGGCGATCTTCGAAAACGGCACCGCCATGAACTGTTCGTTCCATGAAGTGTTCGGCGATGATTCGGTGCGATTCATTATACAAATAATTTAACATAAACAGTATAAAAAGTCAATACCAC
>CBIHME010000048.1:0-5986 GCA_966210965.1 uncultured bacterium | reverse complement strand
GCGTTATATATATTTAAACATGTAAATATATATAACGCAATGTGTTTAAATCTGTCCGCCGCCGTATAGCGTAGCTATCACCAAAACTAAGGAGGTTAAGCCCGCAGCCTTATACGCACCGTGATGGATATACCATGATTTCTTAAATGCCTTTGGCAGTTTATCGCGATATGCATGTGCGGCAAGCGCCACGATGGTCGCCACAATCAACAGCATGACCGACCCAAGCGCCGCCGGTGTCAGTGACTGTATCATCATTCCCAGTTGCGAGACAAACCCATGCGAGTCGACCGTAGCGAGTGTCGGTACTGTCGACACACCAGCAACCGTAGCGGGCGTCGCCTCGCTTGCATACATCGCAACCACCAGCGTCACTGGCTTACCTTCAAGCTCACCGCTAGCAACAGCAAAGCCAACCTGATCATAGTCATCACCCAGTACATTCGCGCGATGTTCAGCTGAATTCATCCATGCGTCCGTGACTGCACGTGCGGATCGAAAATTCTTTGCCAGATTTTCGCCAGCATGCGCGTAATTGTACCCAACATCAGCGAACCACTTCCATGGCTCGGTACCATCCGGTGCAGTGTGTGCCCAATATTGTTTATCTAACATGTGTCGCGCCTTCAAAAAGGCGGCTTCGTTAAGCTTTTCATTTGCCGCAAGTGGATCAAGATGACGCTCGGTGCGATATGTATTCATATCACTTAACAGGTCGACGCTACTAATTGATTCTTCTCGGCCTAATACCGATCCAGTCGTGCCGACATTATACCCTGCCTGTAATCCGACAACTAACAATAACAGGAATGCCAGTCCGTAGCGTCGCGTCGCGTGTGGTCGATATTGATTACCTTTATGTGGAACAAGCGCCATTTTTAAATGACGATGCAGCTGCTTTTTTACCACAGTTATTTTTCGATTAGTTTTTTTTGTTTTCATAAATATCGCTTGTGCCTATAGTATACCTATTTACTATATAAAAAGCGAGCGGTTGGATGGCCGCTCGCTTTTTATATCAATAGTGCTATGTTACATATCTTGACTGCGACGTCGAGCAACCGCATACCAGATAGAAGCAGCCGCTGCGACAAGCACCAACCACCAGTACCATGCAAGTCCAAATAAGCCACCAAGCGCGTTATCTGTATCAATCGCTGCAACCGTACTGTCGCGACTACCCTTTACGCTAGCATCGTCTGCGTTAGTTGACTGTGTACCTAAAACCGCCGTATCGTCAGCCGTTGCTGCGTCATCATTACTACCCAGCTGGGCAAAAAAGATATTCGCTGGCGTCTGAAGATTAGCAAGTGGCAGTGCCGAGAAAGTGCTTCCCCTAGTCGACGTATTAGATGTTGTTGTGCCGCCAGTCTCCTCAGCTGCTGGAGGCGTATCTACTGGTGTCGGAAGGACACCTACAACTATAGGCTGGGGATTAGCTACAATTATATCTATCACCTTCGTAGATACCGCATCCTTATTGCCAGCTTGATCCTGAGCTTCGAACTGAACTGCGTATACTCCGTTAACGAGTTTGCTGACATTCCAGTCTAATCGATGCTCTCGGCTGCCATCGTTTTTAGCATCGGTCTTTTCATAGCCATTCGGGCCTTTAATCAAGAAATGCGTGTTCATCGGGTTTGCGTCATTCACGCCACCCACCAGCTCGACATTTCCAGCAACTTCATCATTATTACTATGTGAACCCATAGACGCAATTGGTGCAGTTTTATCAACGGTAAAATAAAACTTTTCGGTATTGGAAATATTACCCGCCGTATCTACAGCATTATATTTTACATAATACTTTCCGTCTGTAAGTTGGCTTAGATCGACGAAAAACGGACTCTTAGCAGATGAGCTACCCCTATAGAGAGTATCGTCTGCGTAATAAAGATTCCCCGTTACCGCCTTTACGGCCGTGTTATCGGTTGCGGCAATAGTAACCCCGTTGGGGTTGTAGCTATTTGCAGCGGGCGCTGCAATTGTCACCACTGGACGTTCGTTATCTAAAATAAAATCCGTGCTCACATGAGACATATTGCCAGCTTTGTCTTTAACCGCCAGATGAGCTGTATACTCACCATCTGTAAGTCCTGCAAGATTTACATGTCCGAGCAAGCTATCGTCCGTGCCGGTAAGAGTTTCAGCGAATGCCGTTTTGAATAACATACCAAACGCCCAAGCTGTTTGACACTGCGGACCGCGAGTACCAACTTCCCGACCACCTACTTTTGTGACATAGCAGTAATAGTAATTAAAGTTATCGTCTAACGCAGTTCCATACAGGTTTAAGTTATTATTAGATGCTCGTACGCTGATGGGATTTGCGTAGGGATACAAATTTGCCGATGGAGTGGTTGCATCAATGCTGATATCGTACCCACTAGTCTTTGAATTACCCGCCCTATCATATGCAACTGCCCTTAGTGCATATCGACCATCCGTGAGCTCGCCGACCTGGTAGTTAAAAGTGTCGTTAGTGACTGTTGCTAGCTTAAACTCAATTGCGCGACCGGCGAAACTACCATCCTGATTTAGCTTGTTAGCTACAATTTCTACGCGATCGATGCCACTTATTGAATCACTGGCCGTGCCACTGATAGTAAACCCGCCACTCGCCAGCATACTGTCACGTATCGGACTTACGATAGATACGACCGGTTTGCTATTGTCGATGATAAATTTACGAACAATCGTTCGATTGTTACCTGCCGCATCAGTCGTACCAACCTTCAGATAATAGTTTCCGTCTTCATAGGCGGTCGTACTGAATGTACAGGTAAAGCGGTGGTACGTACTACCCATAACTGGTCCTGCGGGGCGACACTGCTCTAATAGAGTGTCCTGCAATTCGCTGTTAGTTTTCGTCTTATAGAGATTAGCAACGGCTGTAGCACCATGACCAATATTATCGCTCATCTCGACATCAATAATTAGGTCATCTTTTATTGCTTGACCTTCTTGTGGCGCATCAAAAACTATAACAGGACGAGTTGTGTCGGGAACGATAGGTAATATACTTTCGTACGCTGGCCAACTAGGGGCGCCATGCTGGAATATCATGTTCGTCACTGCCTTAGGGCCGTTTTCGTCAGTAATAATGATTTTTACACTAACCGGCAACGTATCGTTAGTCCAATCGGCAGTAGATGCTGGAGCCCAATATGCCAAGTCCTGGTTTTCGTTGAATGTACCTGCCTGAATTATAAATGGTGCGGTTAATTGTGCGCCACTGTCATTATTATTGATAATATCAAGCACACCTTGATTGGCGTTTTTTGTAACAATGCTTTTATCGGCACGGGTTAATTGTACAGAAACGGCCGTCACAGTACCAAAGTACTTTGTATTAAAGCCTACGCTAATACCTTTAAAATTATCGTCGACCGTATTGAAGTTTTCAACGTCCACTTCGGAGGCTGGAGTGACAACAACTGGGGCTGCGCCGTTTGAAACACCTCTACTCTGCATAGCGTCTGCAGACCAACTAGATGCCCCGTCCCAAATTCTTGATATAGTACGTGATGCGTTAGATTGAACAGACGCAACCCCATTGACGCCGAGGAACTTATTACCATAATTCAATGTGTCCACTATAGACGACCCACTATAGAGAGTGATGATATCTCCGTCTTTGCTGAGATGGTTGTCGAAATCTACGACGACAAAGCCGCCAGCAGCAATTTCATTAGCGCTAAATTTACCAATCGTCTTAGCTGGATTCTCTAATTCTTTTACGCTGTATCCGACTAAGGATATTGCGACGTCAGTAGGATTATACAGCTCCACCCAGTCGTTATTGTTGGCAAAAGTGTCCGCTTCATTGATCACGATATGATCAGTTACTGTAGATGTTGCATTGGCAGTTATTGCGTTCGCAACGAACCCGTAAAGCGGCTGTGCCACCAGCACAAACGCCGCAATTAAAAGTGTTATTGTCTTTCCTTTTAACGCAATGCGCTGCTGGATTTTTAGCCCCATAGTAGTAAACTCGCTTGTCTCCACACTCCACATGTGGTGTTATTTTGTGATCACTATATCACACTGAGAGCTAGCTGACTATTACATTGTTAGACTTGCGACGAAGATTCCAGTATGTAAACTGCCTAGCTAAATAGTATCCAGCTGCCGGCAGTATCAGCCACCAATACCATGGCACATTAAAAAGCTTCCAGCCATGATTGGAAGCTTGCAACATCGAAGATGTTTCGACGACGGCGGGATTAGTGACCGTTGGCGGAATCGCAGATTTGGCTAATCGAGAAGATCTGATGTCATTTTCTTGCACAGCGTACGGATCGATCAACGAGAGTTCCTTTATCGGTTCGGTGACGACCATCGTGGTCCTATCAGCTACTGCATTTGCTGGAGGTGGGACAAAATTATTCGACGACGGGTTAGTCGTTGAAGCGGCACGAGAATTGTCAGCAGAAGGACCGATCTTTTCCGCGCCATCACTCACTACCCTATCCGCAGGCTGATTCAATTTCGTAATCGAGAGTACATTATCAATCACGGGGCCGACGGGTAATGCATAAGAAGGCACGGGAAGCATGGCTGAAATCAGCAAAGCCCATGACAAGACAGCCGCTCCGGATCGAACCGAAAGTAACGTCGCACTGCTACTGTATCGTTTCATTTCACCCCCACTTTTTACCACCGGAATCAGATGGCTCAGTACATTTAATTATACCATACCCGCCTAATCACCCTTCGCTAGCCCGTGTTCTACTTATGCTTGCATAAACGTTACTCGTATTATTAAATACACACAGAATCACAGAGACGACAGAGTACCCATGGACATTCCCTCCTACACCCCCTACTTACAACAAGAGCGCCATCGTGCGGTAGAGTCCGTATTAACTTCGAGTGCCGAAACGCTGCAGATTCCAGAGGTTTCGCGGCAGCTTGGTCACTACGCCGCGATACTTACAAAGATCGTCGACCACGCCGTAATACCTAATATGCGCGATGGTGAGATCATCATGGACGGGCATAGCGCGAATAGCATACCCGTTATTGCGGTACGTATTGGTGAGCGAGTGCTGCGACGATCACGGGACCTTGTGTTTAATCCCAGTCAAAAATATGCCATCAATCGACAATATAAATCCGGCATCGCACGCGACATCTTTAAATGCCAGGCACAGTCCTACGAGAACGGCCCGGAGTTGCTCCAAGTAGCTCCCCTGAATACCAATTCGGTTCTTGCGCGCGTTCAGGTGAATACTCTGAAAAATGAAAACGGCGCATGGCCAATGCACCTATATAGTCGTCCACTCGTTCAGTTTAATTTAGATGCTGGTCGTATTTTCAGCCCCGTCGTTGCACTGCACGAGTTTACGCACGTCATGCAAATGAATCAAAGACCTATCGAGCGCGCCAACAAGAGCATGTTACCTAACGAGTTAGAAGCCTATCATGTGGCAGCCAGGATAGTCCGAGGCTACCAAGACGCCGGCAAGCACGATGAGCTCGCCCGTCACACGCAACAAAACGATCAAGATATCGCCCTAGAAGTCGAAGCACTTCGCCATCAACACAATGGATCGATTAGTGGCCAGCAGCCATTCAGCTCAAGCCCTGATCTGGTCGAAGATTTAGCGCTGAATAATTTAGCGATTACGACCGCGATTGAAAATCTAATGAACTCCCGATCCGAAGCTAGGGTTTAGATTCTAGCTTGTCGATATGTGAATGATTTAACCCGTAATAGTGCGCGATTTCGTGCCACAAGGTCCGTTTGACCTGTTCAAAAAGCTCGTCCTCGTTCTCAACGACAGCAAGAATAGAATTTTTAAACATAGTTATCTTATCTGGTAACATACCTGAAAATCCACTACCCCGCTGCGTCAGTGGAATGCCTTCGTATAATCCCAGCAAAACATGGTGAGGATCAATCTTCATCTTCTCCATTTGCTCGGGCGTCGGAGTATCAGCTTGAACGATCACAACATTATCAAGACCTTTAATATACTCC
>CBIHME010000047.1:0-5991 GCA_966210965.1 uncultured bacterium | reverse complement strand
GTACGGTCCATTTTAGTGACACTTGGATTGTTTATGATCGTCGTCAACGGTTTGATGGTGTATATATCGCTAAAACTCGCACCCGGCTTGCAAATGACCTTCCTTTATTCGATGATTACGGGAATAGTGCTCAGTCTGGTAAACTATATAGTTAGTGGTGTATTAGAATTACAATACATGCGTCAACGGGAGAGAGAATAATGAATATTGATAGTATTTTACAAATTGTAACCATTGGATCAGCTTTGCTGATGATTCTAGCGATATTACTACAGCAGCGTGGCGCGAGCCTTGGTGCGGGCTTTGGTAGTTCGGGCGAGCTATACACGACTCGTCGTGGCTTGGATAAGAATCTGTTCGAAGCGTCTATCGTGCTAGCGGTGATTTTTGTCTTGTCGATTCTGATTGGCCTGCTCTTGCCGGCTTTTGGCGTATAGGAGGTATAAATGTCTGACGAAAAGCGTGGGTGGCGTAAGCTTCAAAAGATAAACTTTGACCATAAAAAGCTATCGAAGCGTGTCAAAAAGGCAGAAGGTGCGACTATGCGTCATGCGCACAAGTTTATCGTTAGCCGTCTGGATAATATGCGGGATGTTCGTCGGCATATTATTGGCTGGCTGGCGCTGGTCGGGGTGATGATCGCGATCGTCGGCTTGCAACTTATGTGGTTTCAGCGCAGCTATCAAACGACTGGTGCTGCGAGCGGCGGCACGTATGCGGAAGCGTCGCTTGGATATATCGATACGCTAAACCCGCTCTATGCAGAATCTAACCCGGAAATTGCCGCCAGCCAGCTGATGTTCTCTTCGTTGTATCACTACGATCAGTCCGGTCACCTTCGTGGGGACCTGGCGAAGAATACGAGTATCGACGACACGGGCACGACGTATACTGTCACTATCCGTTCCGATGCGCTGTGGCATGATGGTAGGCGAGTGAACGCTAACGACGTCGCTTTTACTGTTAACCTGATAAAAAACCCCGCGACTCGCTCGCCACTCCGTAGTAATTGGCAGGATGTTAAAGTAAAGGCGCTGGACGACACGACGGTACAATTTCAATTACCTGTATCTTACGCGGCATTCTCGCACGCGTTAACGTTTGCTGTATTGCCTGAACATATTCTCGGCAGGGTCGAACCTGGTACGATTCGGGAAAATGTCTTCAGTCGCGCACCTGTCGGTAGCGGTCCTTTTAGTTATCGTCTACTGCAAACCATAGGTACAGCAGGGCATCGCGCAGTTAATATGACCGCATTTGCTGATTACTACAAGGGAGCGCCACTCATTAACCGTTTCGAGGTGCATGCTTATGACAAGCAAGAAGCAATCGTTAAGGCACTTAAAACGGGTGAAGTTAGCGCGGCGGCCGGACTAACCTCTGCTGAGGTTCGTAGCGTCGATATGAAAGATTATACTATTGTATCTCGGCCGATCAATGGTGGCGTGTATGCACTTTTGAACGTTGATTCGCCGGTATTGAAAGACAAAGCAATACGACAGGCGCTGCAATTAGGTACGGACACGGCAGCGATTCGCAAAAGTTTGCGCGTCAGCGTGCCTTCACCAGAGGCACCTAATGACAAGTCGAAGGATACCGTTCTTGAAAAGCCAGCACTGGATCTTCCGTTTGTTCGTGGGCAATTGACCGGCAGTGATGTGCCGCAACCGCCCGCCTTTAATGATAAGCGCGCCGCGGAACTATTAGACGGAGCGGGGTGGAAGTTGGTAGGTGGTGTGCGCAAGAATGATGCGGGCCAGCCGCTAACATTATCGGTGGCAACGACAAAAAATGCCATTTACGAGAAGTCACTCGAAGTATTAGTTGGGCAATGGCGACAATTGGGCATTACGGTCAATACGAACGTTATCGATACTGCGGATCGCACAAGTAATTTTATCCAAAACGTCTTGCAGCCTCGCAGTTACGATGTGCTGTTGTACGAGTTGGCTATCGGCGCCGATCCAGACGTGTACGCATATTGGCATACGTCACAAGCTAATCCAAACGGCTATAACTTTTCAAACTATAAAAATACGACAGCCGATGCCGCACTCGCGAGCGCCCGTTCGCGAATTGAGCCAGACCTTCGAAATGCAAAATATATTGCATTCGCTAAACAGTGGATTGCAGATGTTCCAGCAATCGGACTCTACCAATCTGTCTCTGAATACGTCGCCAGTAAACAGGTCAAAACGATCGACTCTGAAACTAGTTTAGTGACAGCGGGCGATAGGTATGCGAATGTGCTGTATTGGAGTGTTAACCAGGAGCCGGTTTACAAAACGCCGTAACATCGTTATAATCGTCAAGGTTAATCACCCTTATGCGCGAATGGCGGAATTGGTAGACGCGTCAGCTTGAGGGGCTGGTGTCCTTCGGGACGTGGAGGTTCAAGTCCTCTTTCGCGCACCACATAGAACAGAGATCGATAGATCTCTTTTTTATTTGGCCGAAGCCCTACGAAAACACTTTGCGTCTGCTATAATATCTAAACAGATGGCGCGTTGACGGAACGGTTACGTGGAGGTCTGCAAAACCTTTTAAATGGGTTCGACTCCCATACGTGCCTCCATATGGTATATTTATTTATACAAAGTACATGCGCGGATGGTGGAATTTGGTAGACACGAGAGACTTAAAATCTCTTGACCAATAGGTCGTGCGGGTTCAAGTCCCGCTCTGCGCACCAGAATTGATCAGACTCGGTCCAGCAATGGGTCGAGTTTTTTCGTGTTAAATGCTACAATAGAAGTATCAATTAGTAGAAAAATAAGGGGAATATAAGAAATGTTGGGACTTTGGATCGTATTAGGACTTATTGCCGTATTGGGCATATTCTTGTGGGTCACCTATAACGGTTTGGTGACACTAAAAATTCGTGTGGACGAGGCTTGGAGCGATATCACCGTTCAATTAAAGCGTCGACTCGATTTGATCCCTAACCTTATTAATAGCGTAAAGGGCTATGCTGCGCATGAATCTGGTGTATTTCAAGCAGTCACCGAAGCTCGCGCAAATGCAATGAACGCGCAAGGCGTCAAAGAAACTGCAGCCGCTGAAAATCAATTCGAAGGCGCCTTGAAGAGTTTGTTTGCGGTTGCCGAATCATACCCTGACCTAAAAGCTAACGAGAATTTCCTTCAGCTACAACAAGAGCTTGTCGATACTGAAGATAAGATCCAGGCTTCACGTCGTTTCTATAACGGTGGCGTACGCGATCTAAACACGAAAATTCAAGTATTTCCTAATAATATGTTTGCTGGTATGCTTGGTTTTACTCAACGCGAGTTCTTTGAAGTCGAAGACATGGCTTCAGTTGAAAAGCCAGTCGAAGTTAAATTTTAAGCGGAATTAATGTAGCGCGATGTATAATGCAGTTGCCGCCAATAAAAGGAACACAGTCATCATTATGGCTGTGTTCGTTGGACTAATCGGCGCAATCGGCTGGGCCGTAAGTTACATTAATGGCTCGCCTTCGCTTGCGTATTGGATAATTGGAGCGTCCGCGGTTTATGCACTCGTTCAATACTTTCTTGCGGCGAAATTGGCTGTAGCGATGACTGGTGCACGCGAGATCGAAAAGCGCGATAATCCACGCCTCTATCGTATGGTTGAAAACCTTGCTATTGCAAATGGAATGCCTACACCAAAGGTATATGTTATCGATGATCCAGCTCCCAATGCATTTGCTACTGGTCGAGATCCACGACATGCGGTTGTTGCAGCAACGACGGGTATCATGGAGGTGATGGACGATCGTGAGCTGGAAGCAGTTATGTCGCACGAGATGAGTCATGTTCGTAACTATGATATTCGCGTGAGTATGATTGCCTTTGGACTAGTGAGTGCAATTGCGATTTTATCGGATATTGCCATTCGCATGTTCTTTTTTAGTGATCGCCGAGAGAATGTTAATCCAGTCGTGCTGGTTATTGGAATTGTATTAATCGTCTTGGCGACAATCATTGAATGTATGGTTCAGATGGCAATCAGTCGTCATCGAGAATATCTTGCTGACGCGTCCGGTGTGTTGACGACGCGTGATTCTGAAGGCCTCGCAAGTGCTCTTGGAAAACTGGCTGAGTACGGCCGCCCGATGCAAAAACAGCATACCGCATCAGCTCACTTGTTTTTCAATAATCCACTTAAACCAAGCTTTTTTAGTAAGCTTTTCAGTACACATCCCCCGCTTGAGGAACGTATCGCACGTCTGCGACAGAACGCCGATAAATTTTAAATAGAACACTTTCATGCCCACTACTAATAAAAAATCTCAAACAAAATCGGCTGCACGTAATGACAGCGCGAACATCATCCTAAAGACTTGGCGACGAATTTTCGATAGCCGTGCGATTGCTTCTGCTAGAGCACGGGCGCACGACTTTCTTGGTCGCCGTCCACATCGAAGTTTTCGGCGCACGTATCGACGCGATTATGCGCGCTCGCTCAATATTCCTGGCTACATTGCGTTTACTCATTATGTCAATATGACGCTCTGGAAAAATAAAAAAGTTTTCTTGTATATGGTGCTCGTTTACGCAATTCTTACGATCGCTATAACCAACCTGTCTTCCGAAGACCTGTACGCGCAAATGCGTGAAACAGTGAATGAGTCGAATGCGGATATTTTCCGGGGGGCCTGGGGGGAGATTGGCAAGGCCGGGCTGTTGCTGGTAGGTGGAATATCGGGCGCGTATAACGGATCGGCTGTTGGAGCGAGTGCGCAGATATATGCAACAATACTAGGTTTATTAGCGTGGCTGACGACGGTCTGGCTACTGCGCGCTATATTGGCAGGACGCAAGCCAAAAATGCGTGATGGCCTATATGGCGCGGGGGCACCAATTATCTCGACATTCTTTGTCGCATCCCTGATTGTTCTACAGATGCTTCCTTTGGCGTTAGCGCTATTCGGATATAGTTCGGCGGTATCCTCAGGTCTGCTTGAAGGTGGCGTCGAGTCAATGATGTTTTGGTCGGTTGCAGCGCTTCTCGCGATCCTTTCGCTTTATTGGATTACGACGACATTAATCGCGCTCGTTGTTGTTACCCTGCCTGGCATGTACCCGATGCAGGCAATCCGCACCGCAGGGGACTTGGTTGTCGGAAGGCGACTGCGCATCCTGCTACGTTTAATCTGGATGCTGCTTACTCTGGCATTAACATGGGTGATTATTGTGATTCCAATTATCTTGTTTGATGGCTGGTTAAAAAGTGTCTGGCAGGCGGTTTCATGGATGCCAATCGTACCCGTGACATTGCTTGTGATGGGATCGATTACTATTGTATGGATAGCGAGCTATGTCTATCTATTCTATCGAAAGGTCGTAGAAGATGACGCCCTCCCAGCCTAATGACCGAGCAAATGAACTACGCGAACTGATCGCGAGATACAGCTACGATTATCACGTATTAGATAAGCCTGCCGTGTCGGATGCTATTTATGACAGCCTATTCGGGGAATTAAAGAAAATCGAAGCCGAACACCCTGAATTAATTACACCGGATAGCCCCACACAGCGTGTCGGTAGCGAGCTGCTCGGTGGTTTTAAGAAGGTGACGCATAGTAGCCGCATGCTTAGCCTGAATGATGTTTTCGACCGCGATGAAGTAGAGGCATGGGTGACGCGCGTGGATAAGATACTCCCTGGCCGCCGACATGAGTACTTTGCTGATATCAAGATGGATGGATTAGCGTGTGCTTTAATTTATCAAGATGGCGTACTGGTTCAGGCGGTGACGCGTGGCGATAGCTTTGTTGGCGAAGATGTGACTGCGAATGTTCGTACGATCATGAACGTACCATTACGACTACGCAAAGACAAGGCTTATGCGCAGTTTTTGATTGGACGAACGGAAATTCGCGGTGAAATCGTGATGCTTAAGTCTGAATTTGAAAAATTGAACGAGCGCCGTCGTGCTATCGGCGAAACGGAATTCGCAAACCCACGAAACTTGGCGGCGGGCACAATCCGCCAGCTAAATCCA
>CBIHME010000046.1:0-6078 GCA_966210965.1 uncultured bacterium | reverse complement strand
TGCCTATATCGTTCCCGGCGGGCGGTTTAGCGAGCAATTCTACTGGGACAGTTATTTTATCATGTTAGGACTTGCGGCCGACAATCGCTGGGATATGATCGAAGGCATGATGAAGAATTATGCGTATATGATTCGAAAGTTCGGCTTTATTCCTACGGCTAATCGTACGTATTTCCTCAGTCGTTCGCAGCCGCCTTTTTTCGCGCACATGGTAAAATTGCTTGCTCGTCATAAGGGTCGGCGCCGTGTGTATATCGAGTATCTGCCGTATCTATTAATCGAATACCGCTTTTGGATGAAGGGGCGACGATCAGTAAATGAACATCCCGAACATCAAGCGTTAGCGCGTGTCGTTCAGATGCCTGACGGATCAATCTTAAATCGTTACTACGATAATAAAAACACGCCACGTCCAGAATCTTACAAAGAGGATGTCGAGACGGCACACGGTAGCAATGGCAGCGAAACCGAAGCATTGTTTTTGCATCTACGCGCTGGCGCAGAGTCCGGTTGGGATTTTAGCTCGCGTTGGTTTAAGGACCCTAGTGACATCAAGACGATTCATACGACAGACATCATCCCGGTAGATTTGAACAGCCTGCTGTACCAGTTAGAGATTACTATTGCCGAGGGCTATCGCTATATGTTGCAGCCAATTTTGGCGAAAAAGTTTTTGCTTGCCGCGGAACGACGCGAGAAAGCGATTCAAACGTATTGCTGGAACGAAGAACAGCAGTTTTTTGCAGACTACGATTTCAAGGCAAATACACCAAAAGACAATCTAACGCTTGCCGCTGTATTTCCATTGTATGCCAAGATCGCAACCTCCAAGCAAGCTGCGGCTGTTGCGCACCGACTAGAAAAAGATTTTTTGAAAAAGGGCGGACTTGTCACGACTATCGAAAACACTGGCCAGCAATGGGACGCGCCAAACGGTTGGGCGCCGCTACAATGGGTGGCGATTGAAGGGTTGCGGCATTATGGCTATCATCAGCTTGCTGAGAAAATCAAGCAGCATTGGGTAGATATGAATGTCAAAGTATTTAAAGAGCAGGGCAAAATGATTGAAAAATATGACGTCCAAAGCGAGAGCGGCCTGGGTGGTGGCGGTGAATATCCGCTACAGGATGGATTTGGATGGACGAACGGTGTCCTTGCGGCGCTGCTCGAAGAATCGAACGACTAAATCATATTAAAACAGCGGCACACTAGGCCGCTGTTTTAATACTAAGGTCATAGGTGTCTAGATCAACGCCGCGTCGCTGAAGACGCTTCTTCGTGGCCAAAATGACCGCAACCGACCAGGCCTGGACTTCTTGTGGGGGCTGATCGACTTTGTTTTCGCGTTGATGAATTTCGTCCCACACAATGATCGTTTGCTGGTTAATACTAGGCGTGTCGCTATCGTCGCCGCGCACGTATTCGGGGAACATGTGCGTGACGTTGACGACGTTAAGGATGCGACGGTCGAGTTCGTCAGCCTCGTCATGGTAGCCATGGCGACGCATCCCTTTCGCTATGTGGTGCGTGTCCCATAGCCAGACGCTACCGTTATGGTACGAGCCAGGGCGAAACCTGAATTCATCGCTTGCAAGCGTGCGAATACCACTAACATTTAGCATCTCGGGCGACATGATGTGCTTGGCGACAGCTTCGCGCATACGAATGTCTTCGGGGTCATCCCCGTCAAGCAGGCGAGAATTGAGCACGTGTCCCATGTTCGATGTGCGAATCTTTAGTTGACGTAATTGTCCGTGATCATCGCGATCGGTGCCCAGAACGAAATAGCCACCCTTATCATCGGTCCAGAATGTTGAGATTATCGTTTGTTTTAGGCGTGCAGCTTGTGCGCGCAGCTCTTGCGCTTGCTCGGGCTGGTCAAGTGCATCCTCAAACAATTCGGCGGCATCAATGAGCGCATCATAAGTCGTGACCTGAACTTCAACCGAGGCAATGCCTTTATTATGATTGGCGATCGTGCCGTCGGCGTGATGATAAGCATCCCAAGAATCTTTCCAGACTTGGTTCTCGATACCCTTTGGGATTGCTGCTTTATATTCAAGCAGGCCCTCGGGATTACTGCTGAGACGACGGTTGATCCATGCCAGTGCCATTTCGAGAGCATGGGTCATCGCGTGGGTGTTACCTTGGCGATCGACGTACTCCTGCGAAAGGAATGCTCGATTTTCTTCGGTGCGCTTGCAGTAGGCGGTCAGTGTGCGAATAAACTCAGGTGTGGCATCTACCGATCCGTAGTACGGCCATTCCCAGCCTAGTCTTTCAGTTAGGTCAATTGCAATCGGATCGTTCGGATCACGAAACTCGTGCAATATCCGGCCCAGTTCCTCTTCGCGGTTTACGTGATCTTCGACGCCCTGTTGCTCGGCGAGCTTGAGTGTTGTGGCGCGAGCGAGTTCTGGGTAGCTTGATATTAGATCGATCGCCACGCGCAGACCGTCTCGTCCGAAAAAGATCTCATACAGGCGCAGATGGTCGGGAGTTTCGACAATTTCGTTAGCTAAAGCATCGGTTTCAAAGGCGAGCGCAGCGATACTCGGCCCGTGTTTGCCGATATTGTCTGGGTGGTCGGCGCCAGTCAGGCGAAGAATTTGCTTTAAGCTTGAGGGCTGGTTGGCGAAGACGCGCTGAGCATGGGTAATGACCGGTAAAAGGAGATGCTCACCGGGGAGAAGTTTGAAGCCTATCGGCGGTTGCTGGGGGTCGCTGACTAACTCATCCATACTATCTAGTATACAACCGCGTGCTATAATATGACTAGAATGTTCAAAGATTATGCTTTAATTTTCCTACTTGAAAGGGGAGTATAAAAAATGTCACGACTGCGCGTCGCAATAATTGCACCTCCATGGTTAGCCCTGCCAATTAAAGGGTATGGGGGTATAGAACTTGTTCTGGATGGCTTGATTGATGGGCTAAAAAAACTTGACGTTGAGGTTGAGATATTTGCAAACGGCGAGCACAAGACACGCGGGGTCAAGACGCACTCGTTGTATAAAACCGAGCAGTTCAAAGAGATTCATCGCCCCGGCTACGAGACGTTGCCAATCATGGCCGCGCACATGCAGTTTGCGCTGACAAAAATTAAAGAGGACGGTGGATTTGATATCATTCATGACCATAACGGATACATCGGTCCGCAACTTCTTGCTTGGGCATCGGCCGATCCCGAGATACCACCAATTGTACATACTCATCATGGCCCGCCTTTCTCGACCAAGGAGATGCTTGCGCAAGGTCTTCCCGATAACAGGCCCTACTGGGAGCAGATGGCGCAGCATATGGGGCGTAGTTTTATTATTGGTATTTCAGAGGCATTGATGCAGCCGGCGCCAAAAGCTTTGCAGCCGTATATCTTACCGCCCGTCTACAATGGGATTGACGTCGATCATTTTCCGTTTGTGGCGAATAAGAAAAATTACTTTATTACCTTAGCGCGCTTCTCGCACGATAAGGGGCAGCACATTGCCGTCAAGTTGGCTGCTAAAACAAAATCCCGCCTTCGCATGGCAGGCACGGTGGCAGGTATAGAATCCAGTCGTAAACTGCTTTTTGAGCTCGCTAATCCGATGAGCAATTATCGCAACATGGCAGAGTTTCGCTATTACAGCGACCACATTTTGTCGTACACACTGCGCTATCCAAAGATTACCTTTTCGGGTAATTTAAAGGGCGCACGCAAGAATAAGTTTATTAGTGAAGCAAAGGCGCTACTATTTCCTATTGACTGGGAAGAGCCTTTTGGAATGGCGGTTATCGAAGCGCTTGCCTGTGGAACGCCAGTGATCGCGATGAACCGCGGTGCGATGCCAGAAATAATCGAGCATGGCGTCAATGGATTTTTAGCGGACACCGAAGCGGAGTTTCTCGAATACATGGGGCGAGTTGACGAAATCGACCCTGCAGTATGTCGTCAGTCGGTAATTGATAAATTTTCTAAGGATGTGATGGCGACGTCGTATCTTGCACGATATAAGCAAGCCATCAAGCTCAGTGCGAAATCTGCCGTATCGGGGCAAAATAGCTCAGCATCCAAGCCAAAAAAGACTAAAAAATAGTTTCGCCGTTCAGATCGTCGGGCAAAAACCCTTTATTGTGTTTAAAATCCGCTTCCCACTTGTAATCCTTGCCATAGCCTAAATCCTTCATAAGCTTCGTCGGTGCATTACGCAAATGAATGGGAACGGGGCTGTCAGGGTATTGTTTTGCTAGGGCTTGGGCGCGGTACATTGCATCGCTAGTTTTGCGCGATTTTTCAGATTTTGCGAGTGCAGTGGCAACATGAAACAGGATGTATCCACTTTCGGGCATGCCGACCCGCTCAACCGCCTGAAAGGCATTTAGTGCAAGCCCGAGCGCACCGTTTCCCGCTAGTCCGATGTCTTCGCTTGCAAATATTACCATACGCCGCGCAATGAATTTTGGATCTTCGCCGGCGTCAATCATCCGTGCGAGGTAATAAAGCGTGGCGTCAACATTGCTACCGCGCATACTTTTAATGAATGCACTAATGACGTTATAGTGCATATCGCCTTTTTTGTCGTAGCCAGGGATGCGCTTTTGTGCAGCGACTTTTACCACTTCCGGCGTGACCTTTTCATTCATAGAGAGAGCAAGCTCCAGATTGCCAAGTGCCACTCGCGCATCGCCACCGGCAAGTTCGGCCAAGTAATCTAGTGCTTTTGGCGTGACATTTTTCGTCTTTTTTTCGTCTTTTAGTGCGCGCTTTAAAATCGCAATGATCGCATCCTTTTCTAGGGGGTGCAGAACAAGGACTCTACTGCGCGAAAGTAATGGCGTGATGATCTCAAAACTCGGGTTTTCTGTTGTCGCACCGATAAGGGTTATTAGCCCCGATTCGACATGCGGCAAGAACGCATCCTGCTGCGCTTTGTTGAATCGATGGATCTCATCGACGAATAAGATCGTGCGTAGCTGTAGGTTCCAGTTTTGCCGGGCATGCTCGACGACTTTTTCAACGTCCTTTTTGCCGCTGGTCACCGCTGACAATTCGATAAATTCGGCATTAACCTCACGGGCAATAATGCGGGCTAGCGTTGTCTTGCCGCTTCCTGGCGGTCCCCATAATATCAGGCTGACGGGTTCTTTGCGGCGAACGATTTGGCGTAGGATCTCGCCATCACCTAGCAGATGTGTTTGCCCAATCACCTCATCGAGGCTTGCTGGTCGCATTCGTTCGGCTAGGGGGATTCGCTGCATACTTACAGTATACCTCTACTCCTGGTAGTGTTGCTATGATGTTTGGGTTGTGAATTTTGTGACACTCCGTGGCCAGGTAGTGGTATACTTAAATCACTTATGCTTAAGCAAGAAATTAAAAACTCAGGTTTTACCATCGTCGAGCTGCTTGTTTCGATTACAGTTATTGGCATTCTCGCAGGATTAATAATGGTCGGATACAATGGATTTCAACAACGAGCAAGAAACGTAGCTCGTATCGATTACGCTAGGCAGCAACAAGATATTCTTAAAATTGTCCTCATCAAGACAAAGCCGGTTGATGTTATTGCTGCCATGGATCACGCAGGAGGCTGGGATAGGGCATGTATGGGGACGGGCTATACCGACGTGAATAGCGACGGGAGGGGCGATTGCGCCGCTTATATGGGAAGTCCATATGTGTCCGATACGACAACATTTAACACGCTGTTAGCACAAGTCGCGCAGCCATCTATGGTAAAGTACCCGATTGCACGTTCGACCGATGGTGACGTGACGTATGGTCCGTATGTGAACGCTGAATATGCAGACAGTACAGATGTTATTGCCTTAGAATACGTGCTTGAAGGCGAGAATCAAGATTGCGGTTTGCGACCGTTAATATATCAGAATGGTGCGTCGAATTCCTTAACTCCCGCTGGAAGTCCAAAGTATACAACGTCAGCCTATGGCGTGACCGAATGCTGGGTGATGGTGGCAAAAAGTCCCTAGTCGCGGTCTGGTTGATATCGGTTGCGGTTAGCGGATCTGCCATGATATCCTAAAGGTAGTGAACTATCAAAACAAACAACAATCAGGCTTTACGATCGTCGAACTCTT
>CBIHME010000045.1:0-6132 GCA_966210965.1 uncultured bacterium | reverse complement strand
GTTGATAGACGTATGTCGCCGTGGTTGGTATTGGCCGTACGCCAGATGTGGTTTGTGTGGTGTTGGTAGCGGCAACGAGACTGGTGTCGGTGCTTGATCCTGTGAAGTCTGGTGCGCGAAGATTGTTCATATTAATATTCGTATAAAATCCGGCAACACCAGTGCGGGTTGCTGGTGTTGGAAAATAGGCGCCACTATTTCGTATGTACATGTTCTCTTGGAAGACAATGATATTTTGCACGTCGGTTTCGCGCTCGACGTCGCGCCCGTGAGTAAGACTATCCATAAGATTGACCGTCGCAAGGGTAATCAAGATCACCATTATAGTAAGCGTGATTAGTAATTCCACGATAGTAAACCCTGCGCGATACCTCATACTTTATAGCATAAGAGGTTTGCGGTTTTTGGGCAAGGGGAAATTAGATTTCGAGTGGCTCTTGTTCGATTGTGATACGGAATTGGTCACGCACGGCGCCGCTGATTTCGTCGCGTGCGGCAGCAAGATCCTGGTAGCTGGTCGCGGATTCGTTAATCAGTACAAGTGCATTCTTGTCGTGGACTCGCATGCCATGCAATGTTTTGCCTTTTAGTCCCGTTTGTTCGATTAGCCAGCCGGTCGGGATTTTGTGTGTACCGTCGGGCATATCGTAGCTAGGTATATCGGGATAGTCATTGCGCAGATCGTTAAGTTGCCAATCTTCGATAAGGGCGTTCTTAAAGAACGAGCCGGTATTGGGTAATAGCGTAGGGTCGGGAAGCTTGTCGGTACGAATCTTGATGACGGTATCACGGATGATTTTTGGCGTAAAAATCGTAATGTTGTTTGCGGCAAAGTAATCCTCGATGGCCTTGTAAAAAGGTGGCTGTGGCGCAGCTTTGTATAATTTTATCGTAATCGCAGTAATGACATAGCGGCCCATCGCTTCGCCGCGGAAGATACTATGTCGATACGAAAAGCTACAATCGGCATTCTGTAGTGCGATGAAAGTATCCGTTACACTGTCATATGCCTCTAGTGAGACAAGTGTGTCTGCAATTTCTTGGCCGTATGCTCCAATGTTTTGTACCGGTGCTGCACCGGCCGTTCCAGGTATGGCGGACATCGCTTCGATGCCGCTTAGGCCCATATCAACGGTTCGTTTTACAACTTCATCCCAGCTTTCCCCTGCACCTATTCGAACGGTGGTCGTACTGGCGTTGTCTTCAATAACATCAAACCCGGGGATGCGGTTACGTATGACGATTCCATCAAAGCCTTCGTCATGAACGACGATATTGCTTCCTCCGCCAAGGATAAAGATAGGTAGATTTTGCGCTTTTGCATTGCGATAGACTTCGGCTACTTCTTCTGGAGTATGCACTTCTGTCATGAATCGAGCATTACCCCCAAGGCGCATAGTGGTGTAATTTTTGAGAGGGATGTTTGTGTGAATTTCCATGTAGCTTGATTATAGCCCATATGACGTGAAATATGCTATAATTACCCTTGTGTTATGCACCCGTAGCTCAGTGGATTAGAGCACTGGTCTTCGGAACCAGGTGTCGCAAGTTCGAATCTTGCCGGGTGTACCACGAAAAAAGACTCATCGAAAGATGGGTCCTTTTTCTTACTGGCTTACTTTTGAAAACGTAGATAGTTCTTCTAGAAGCAGTTGGTGTACTTTTGGCTCGTTGACTATCCTGAAATGACCATGGGTATCCAGCTGGATGTTTTTTGCGCCAACTAATGTGCTGCCGCCGGGAATGTGGGGATCGAATTTGCTGTATATCGAGACGATAGATTGATTGACGATCTGGTTGTGCGATAAAAATCGCAGGATAGATGAATTCGGCACAAATATGCGCAGTGACTTAACGAGGAGGAATAAATACGCATAGCGTGACCCCGAAAAAGGCGTATTAAGCGCGATCATTCCGTAAATGTGTTTTGTGGGATGAGTATTGGTTAGCAAATATTTGCCAATCAAGCCGCCTTTGCTGTGAGCGACAAGGATAAATGATTTTCTATCAGTCGTGTCGATATAGGCTTGCGCTACTTTGGCCATCTCCTCGATACTGTGTCGATTATAGCCTAGTCCTTCAACGACGTGGATATCATAGCCGTGCCGATGGAGGAGTGATGCGATCGGCTGCATGAACTGCCAGGTTTCGTATATACCGGGAATAAGGAGGATTGATGGTTTCTTTGATGAGGGGTTACGATAGCCTGATGCGTCTGCTCGGCTGATAATTTCAGAGAGCTGCCTACGGGCGATGTAGGCGTAGTCAAGCGACCAGTACAGCTGAGTGCGAAGCAGAGATTTTAGTTTGCGATAAAGTGCTGGCATATATCCACAAGCTCCTCGGGTGTTTTGTAGTGGAGTAGATGTGGTGAGTGGGCGATCTCTACCATCGTGCGATTCGGTCCAGCTTGCGAGAGATAATGTACCCAGTCATGCGGCACGATCTTGTCATTTTTGCCGCGAACAATCAATATCGGTAGTGGGCATCTATTTAGTGTCTTTTCGATATGATCGGCGATCATATGTTTTGTTGTCGAGAGGTAGCGCCGTAATCCCATGCGCATGTAATCACGGAGTACGAGCAGTACGGCGCTTGGCGGTTCGAAGAACACGTCTTGAATTAAACGGTAGGTCTGTCGAAGGACGTGACGTTCGTCCTTGTTGACCGTTGGCGCAAGCAGGATCATCCTGCGAAATAGTGCAGGCTGGGCGGCAACTGCATGAGCAATAATCTGACAGCCCATCGATTGACCGACGATGACAACGTCCTTGAGCTGTTTTTCTTCTATATAGTCAATCAGTACTTGTGCGAGCTCTTCGATTGTCAGCGTGGAGCGTGGCTTTGGTGTTTTGCCAAATCCGGGCAGATCTATGATGTGTATGTCGTATAGATGGACCATTTGCTCGGCGAAAGGGTGATAATAGTCACCCGAGACACCAAGGCCATGCACAAGTACGAGCTGCGTTTTACTGGGTGACATCGATACCTGTTCGTGGATGGTATGGGTGTCGAGCTGCATGGGCTTTTTATTCATCATACGTTTACGTTCTTCTTTTATTGGCAGCCATACTAGTCAAGGCTGCTAAATTTCTTTATCGATATCCGCGAGGTGTTTTTTACGGTATATCTCGAAGCTTTGTTTGTTAAGCCCATGAGTATGGATGAATGAACTGAGCTGCTCGGACCCAATAAAGTGCGGCAGCATAACATAGCTAGCGCCTAGTTTGTATAGCTCGGCTGCTTCATTGTAATCATTTGAATAACAGATCATGATCGCATCAGGATTATGGCGATGAACGTAGCGGACGAGGGCAACATTGACGAAATGGTCGGCGATCGTATTGACGACGAGCTTTGCTTTTTCAAAATCAATATCCGCCAGTAATTCTGGGTCCGTCGCGTCGCCATATAAAAATTCGATGTGTTTTCGCTCTAGCTCTTCAATAACTTCAGGGTCGTAATCGACGACAACAAACCGCTGCCGCATTGCATGGAATGTCTTGAGGAATTTGTCGCCACCATTCAAAAAGCCGAACAAAACGAGGGGATATGCCTTGGCGCGGTGTTGTGATTCATTAACAACACTCCGTTCAAATAAATGCAGGTGCTTCTCGAACTTGCGGAAGATGGCGTCGTCGTATTTCATCAAATATGTCGAGGTTGCAATAGTGATGATAGCGACTAGCGTAATAATTGCGCTTAGTTGCGCGCTGACCATACCCGCACTTTGCGCTAAAACGATCAAGATAATCGAGAATTCGCTGATCTGTGACAGGTTGATACTTGTCATAAAGCTTGTGCGTTTGGTATATCGAAGCAAGCCAAGTGTCGTCATGACGACAAGCGGTTTAACAAGTAAGGTAACAATAGATAACAACAGCGCAGGCACGATTGCCGACGCTAAATTGTTCATCTCTAGGCTTTCCCCTAGGCTGATAAAGAATAGGATAATAAAGAAATCACGGAGTGGCTTAAGCTTGGCTCCAATTTGGTGGACGTATGGCAGATGGGCTAGGGTGACACCGGCAAATAGGGCGCCGACTTCCACGGAAAAGCCGATCGCATGCACTAGTGTTGCAATACCAAATCCCCAGGCGAGTGCGAATATAAATAACAGCTCTTGTGATGATGCGATGAATTTTGTAAACTTTGGCAAAATTTTTGCGCCCAGTAATGCAAGGACGCCAGCGGTTAAGATGCCCTTGAGGATTAAGAAGCTTATTTCCCACAATCCTAACTCGCCACTGCTGCTGTTGGTGGTTACGTACAATAGTGCGAAAGTGGCAATCACGTCATCGATGAGGATCACTCCGATTGCAAGCTGACCATTGAGGCGCTGCAATTGCTTTTTGTCGCTAAGGACTTTGGCGATAATAATCGTGCTGCTAAAGAACAAGGCTAGTCCGGTTAAGATCGCTTCGGTCGAGGTGAACCCAAGCGCCGTCCCGATAAGATATCCGATAGTCACCATGATGCCAAGCAGTGCAAGTGCGGTGATAAAGACTGGTTTGCCAAGGCGCTTGATGGCGGCGACACTTAACTCAAGACCGATGATAAACAGCAGCAAGGCAATGCCGATTTCGCTAAACGTTTCGAATGCACCTTTTTCGCGAATCAAATGCAAAAAAGCCGGTCCAACCAGTACTCCGGTAATGATATACCCCATGATGAGCGGTTGCTTTAGGATGCGCATGATGATCGATATGACGCCCGCGGCAACGATAACGAGACTGAGTTGAGTAAATACGTCGTTAAGCATTACGTAATAGTATACAGGGTTTCTGGCATTTATTACCACCAGGATGTACGGTCTATACACACCGCTAGTGCTAATTGTGAAAATACGTTAAAGTATGGTGTATATGTCTCGTCAAAATCATGTCATGCACGCACACCTCGCCACTAAAAAACGCCTGACACTGTTTGATAAAGTTATTATTTTGGCATCGTTTATGTATCCGCTTAGTGGACTGCCGCAAGTCGTCGAGGTGTTTAACGGCCACACGGTCGGTGTATCAATATGGTCTTGGGTAGCGTTTATGTGTTTTGCAGCGCTGTTTTTAGCATACGGTCTCATTCACAGAATTACGCCAATGATTATTACCAATATACTATGGCTCGCAATTGATGGGATGGTGATTGTCGGGCTGCTGACAAATGTTTCGGTGGTCTGACGCGTAAGTGCAGTGACGTGCTGGTTTTCACAGCTTATATTCAGGCTGATCTGAGTTAATGAAATGACAAAAGGATGCGTCCTAAAAAATAAAATGGAGAAAACTTATGCACTGTCCCATCGATAACGCTAATTTAGTAATGACCGAACGACAAGGGGTCGAAATTGATTATTGTCCGCAGTGTCGTGGCGTGTGGCTTGACCGCGGTGAGCTGGACAAGATTATCGAAAGAGGCAATATGAGCACAGCCGCACCGGTTGCGGACTTTTCATCCGCTGAGCGTCAGGCCTATCCGCAGGCTCGTCAATCTAACGATCAGTACCGGCAGGATAGTCATTATGATGATCGAAAATATCATAAAAAGCACAAGAAAGAGAATTTTCTTGGCGACCTTTTTGACTTCTAGTGGAGTGTCGCTTGGCGGTACATTCGTAGTTTAATCAGCTGTAAAGACCAGCTGATTATTCCACGGGTCATTAACGTGTATCTGGTTATTTTTTTGGATGTGTGAAAGATTATTAATCGATAGGCGATTTGCCAGATGGTCAATACTGCCGTCATTGGGTAATATTAATTTAATTTCTGCCAATCCAAGACTAGGATCTCGTTTGTCCGCTCCTTGGCTAAGCCATGTATTCATCGCCATGTGGTGATGATATCCACCCACTGATACAAACAGGGCGCTCCCTACGTCCAACGTTGCATCAAACCCCAGCTGCTCGACGTAAAACTGACGAGCCGTTGCGACATCGCCAACGCGCAGATGAACGTGTCCAAGTTCTTTGGCTGATGTAGTGGCGGTCTGTATATTTTTTAGAATATATTCTTCGGGGTCTAAATACAGCGTATCCATTTTGATGCTACCACCGCTCCACTGCCACTGCTCGCGCGGTCGATCAAAGTACAATTCTAGGCCGTTATTCTCTGGGTCATGAAAATAGAACGCCTCACTGAC
>CBIHME010000044.1:0-6256 GCA_966210965.1 uncultured bacterium | reverse complement strand
ATAGCCTGGTAGTTCTTTGAGGTTATTCAGATCCCCCACTAATCCTTGGAATGCCGAGGGGAGATTTTTGACAAGCTGGTCAAGACCTGTATCCTGGTGGAATGCGGGGTAAAAAATCATCATCAAAAAACCTAGAAAAGCCATGCCGAGGCACCAGCCTATAATAAATGCCCGCTTATCGTAAAGTGTTTTTGTGAACAGATTATACATGTGCAGCCTCCTCGGCATCTTTGACGTACAAGTCACTAAATGCCGCCTCTAAGTCATGTTCAATAATAGTTACCTCGAGAAGTGGCGGCGCACTCGCTAGCCATTTTTGCAAATTAACCGCAGGACCCTTATACAGGAAGCTCAGCTCGTGGCCTTGATCCGTCTTTTGGTGAGCGACCAGTTCAGCATCCTTTGGAGGAACGACAGCATACGTCGCCACGACGGTCACCCGCTTTCCACCAGCTGCAGACAACTGATCTGACTGAATATCTTTAACGAGCTTACCCTTACGCATCAGCAACACTCGGCTACAGACATCGGCAACTTCGCTCAAATAGTGCGACGACATAAAGATCGTTGTTCCACGCTCGCTTTCTTCGCGGACTAAATCCAGAAAAGCCTGCTGCATCATAGGGTCAAGCCCGCTACTTGGTTCGTCAAGAATCACTAACTGCGGACTTGTCATAAACGCCCCGATTAGCGCAATTTTCTGTTTATTGCCGCGGGATAAATCCTTGATACGTTTATCAAGTTGCGGATCAAACCGTTGGCAGAGCTCGTCAAGGCGATCGGTGTTCTTTATTCTATAGCGACGACCAAGAAATGCTAGGTATTGTTTGCCAGTTAAACTGTCAAACAGGCTCATATCCCCACTCGCAAATCCGATACGCTGATGCGTCCAATGCGCCGTCTGTGGAGTCACCTTGTCGCCGAAAATACGAACACTCCCCCCACTCGCGTAGAGAAAGCCGAGTATTAGATTGATAGTCGTTGATTTTCCCGCCCCATTCAGACCGACAAAACCGACAACCTCACCTCGTAGCACATTAAAACTAACGTCTTGGATCGCATGAAATGCGCCATACCGTTTCGTCAAACCCTCAATCTGCATAATCATCGTCATTATAGCTATAGTATATAGCGCCAAGTTGGAAATTCGCTAGTGCTTTTCGTCCTCTACCCTATCATGATAAAATGTGATCACTATGATCCCGATGGATCCTCTACGCGTACACGTTCGGACGAGCCGAACCCCTAACGCCACTACACAATCATTTTAAAATTTATCCATACGGAGGCTACACATGACCACGCCACGACGCGTTAATGTACGAGGTATCATCTTTAAAGACGGCAAGCTACTTGCCCAACAACTCACCCCAGGTAGCGACGGTATTATACGCGACTACTGGTGTACGCCGGGTGGCGGTGTTAATATCGGCGAATCACTTCACCAGGGCTTGCACCGTGAAATGATAGAGGAAACTGGCATTGCGCCAAAAATCGGTAAACTACTTTTCATCCAGCAGTTTCATGATGGCACAAAAGAACAGCTAGAACTCTTTTTTCATATTGAAAATGCAAATGATTATGACGCTATTGATCTATCTCAGACATCGCATGGTGAAGCGGAAATAACACGCGTTGATTTTATCGATCCAAAAATGACGAATGTATTGCCTGCTTTTTTACAGACTATCGACATGGAACAATACATCACCTCTACCCTACCTGTGTTTGTTGATGTTGAAGGCTCACTCATCCCCTGAGCGACACCCAGCACATCGACAAGCTGTTTTTAGGCGAATAGTTGACAAATACTGATAATGTGTCTATAATTCGAATCAGACTTCACATCAGTGGAGTTAAGAGTCGGTAAAACCGACTTTTTTGTTTACGGTACACTTGTATCGTCCGACCTCGAAGAGGTATCCAAAATGGCTAAAGGTGGACACGGCATGCTCTGCTTCTGCGGAAAATGCACAGGCCTGACCAAGAACAAGAAGAAGACGGGCTCAAAGCCCGTCGTCCTCGGAGGCTCATCAAGCTACCCGACCCGTGATCTCGGCGGCCGCCCTTCCAAGAAGGTCAACGTCCACGGCGACGGCAAGCCAAACCAGAACCGTAACAACGGTCGGCGTTAGCCAAATGACCTGAGCCATGTCTTTAAAACTGGCTCGTTTTTCTTAATTTAGACCTATACTATACTTATGCGGCAAATAACTCTTATTAAAGTACATCCCAACATTCAGCTCGGCCATCTTTACGAGCATATTTTCTGTACTCAAATAAAAAAGATATTCTATGATAATGGGCTCTTTAAATACTTAGATTATTACCTAAAGGGCACCGTTTATGATAAGAGTGGAATCATTGAAATTGACCTTGGACTATACACAGCAGAAGCGCAAGCGCTTGCCCCACAGATTGCCCAAATTGAAATCTCGTACACACCTGAAATAATCTCTACGGCATTCACTCAGCTACTCGCCGAAGAGGAGCAGCCTATAGCAACCGATGGCCTTGATGCGATTACTACTGCACTTGCCGCGCTACATGACCAGCCTTGGAAAAACATAGACGACTTCGACCTTTTTGACACCAAGAATACCCGGCGCACATCCACGCCAATACGCATCGCGGATAATTCGTCACTACCATCGCGCCGACTGGAGATGAGATTACACCTTGATACCGAGTTTGCAAACTCTCATCGAGAACTCCTACCCCTTTTCTTGCAGATTGCAAAAGTACTAGCGCCTACCGCACAAGATGCGCTCGCGTCAAACAATGGCTATTACAGCGGCGAAATGGACCTTAAATTCAGCAAACAGCACCTCTACATGAAAGCAGACATGCAAGTAGCGCATGCGAATGACGACTCGGTGGATATTCATGAGGACCTCGAGCTGTCCAAAAAAACATTCACTCATATTACAGCGAGCGGTTCATTACGGCGGCTGATTTCTGAATTGCAAAACCTTTCGTACACCCACGCCCCAGATCTCTCACCGAACATACAAGATGTTCTTAATGAAACAGGGATATACATAGGCACGAAGGGGTGGAGTGCGATCGCCACCAATGATAACGTCACTCAGCTACTTACCCATATGTCTATCGAGATTATATTTGGGCGCAAAAGAGAAGCGAGTCGTTTCGTAGAATACGATCGCTAGAAGTAGTTTCAGGCCATAAAAAAACTCCGCAATTACTTGCGGAGTCCGAGAGCGGCGACGGTTGCCTTGTATGCATCGAAGTCTTTACGTTCGAGATATTTTAGCAAGCGTTTACGACGACCCACCATCTGAATCAGACCGCGACGAGCCATGTGGTCGTGCTTGTTAGTCTGCAGGTGTAGGGTGATCTCTTTGATACGAGTCGTCAAAACTGACACTTGGGCTTGTGGGCTACCAACGTCGGTTTTGTGCGTCTGTGTCAAAGCAAATGCCTTTGCTTTATTTTCTGCTGTTATCATCAACAATGTACTATAGCAGAGTTTCCGATAGATTTCAACAGTATCTCCCCTTTAAATCAAAAGGCGCAGTATCGTAACATCGTCATCATTCAGTTTTCGCGCACCATCAGCAACCTCTCGACCAGTTTGATCGCCGCCAGCAAGAGACGCCACCCGCTGATCAGGCTCTTTATCGTCATAATAGCTCTCCATTACCTCCCACTGCGCGTCCGGGTGTAGGTAGAGCATATACGTCACAAGTTTGCGGTACGCTAGTCCAGGCGCTAATTCGTCGACTATCAAACTCTCGATCGAGACAATCATCTTCGCTGGAAGTATAGGGCCGTCTTTGTATAGCAGTCGTGCATCATCATATTCCATGACGACACCCGTCACGTCCTCACTATACCTCCCCTGGTTATCCATATGCGCCTGCACGACGCCCGGGTCAACCTCAAGTACATAAAAACAAGGTGTCGGTTGATCCGTCGCTTGTACGTCGGGATAATCCGCCTCGCTGCGACGACCACCCTGCCTCGTTTTAGCGATCAGTAAATTAATTTCTGCCGCAGAAAGCCCGGGAGGGACGTCACCGTGCCGATATCGCTCGTTCATAATATGTATTATATAATAATTTTATTCGATCAGCGAGATGTGTTATTTTCCAACGACAAAGTCAGTGCCGTCATGACCCGAAACCGGTCGCGTCACCCATTGACTACCGTCCCATACTCTTAACGGATGCGGCTGCCACTGACTGCCGTCCCAAACCTTTACCTTACCAGTGCGTACCGATGCAGGAATAAGGCCATAAATATCCAACGAAACCGCTGGCGTAGGCAATACAACTCCGCTACGCAATGTTTCTGGCAGCGCACCCAGGTCGGCTAGTAAATTAGCTGTTACCTGCTGGATGTTCGAGTTGGCGGCAGGAATAGATCGATCGTGCACATCATCAAGGCCCCACGCCCACTGACACGTACCAAACCCGACAACCACTGCGCCAGATGTATACCGCTGCGAAACAATACCCCAGTTTAGGTCACCGTTCCCATTATATTCTTGCCCATTATCGTCAGCTCGCTTGCCGTCAATATTAAATATATGCTGCGCTAACACGACCGATGAACCTTCTGGCTGCGTCGGAAGTATTTCGTCCGCTTCAAAACCAATCAAACCCTGGACCGTAATGTCGCCCGCCGATAGTGTCGTATCGCGCCATACCGGATGCGATGCGTAATCCGCCGACTGGGTAAATGTTGCCGGATAATCATTCACACCATTCATACGGAAATCAGTACCCGTTATCGTATGTTCTGGGCGACGTCCAGGCCAGCGAGTATCTTTCCATGTACCTGTCCAACTGATTGGATCTAGCGGAGTCCCAGCAATATGGGCAGCTGGGCCATTCATCGTATCCTTGTAGCACCACATAACAGTATGATCTGGTGAAAAACGCGTGCGCCAAAATACCTCGTTCCCCGACATAAACAAGACGTGCTTACCCGCATCACGGAAAGCCTCGACCCCGTCGCGCATCCCCTGCGACCAGTACTCGTCGTGGCCAGATGAAATCAGTAATCCGCCGTTATCAAGCACGGATGGATTTGCATCAATATCTTTAGATGCGACGTATTTAACGTTATAGCCACTATCCTCCAGGAAGCGGATTAACGGCGCCTCAGCATTCAGCCAATACGTCTGAGCGATACCTTCACGAGTGACGATTGGCCGATGATAGCTGGCGGCATGAGCGCGGGTTGAGGCATCACCCAGCGGCCCGCCCGATCCGTAAAGCGATTTGCCTGTTAGGGGTGCGGCTGGCGTGCCATAATAGTTATAAGCAAGCGCCCAAGTTGTATCTGATAATTTCACAATAATATCAGCCGCCTTGGCATCGTCACGTACGCAAAATGGAATATACGAAGCGTTATTGCCTGCGAGATTTCGATAAACCCCAACAAACAGCCCGCTCATCGCCCCAGCTGGTACAGCCCACGATGCCGTGATCGACCAGTTAGTGCAGGTGACACCACCGTTAGAATCAGGAATGACATCTGGATCCGGCTGATCTGTCGCGATATTAGTTAACGTCGAGACTTTGCGCCACCCCGCTCCCTCGTAGTAGCCGATTCGATAAATATCAAGAACCGTTCCGTCACCATCACATGAAAAGTCGATCGTTTCACCTACATTAACACTGAACTGTCGGGCGAACCCAAGGTTATTTATATCTCCGGCACCGCCAATCAGCCACTCCGAACCGAGCGCCCCCGGCTTGGCATTTTCTAGTGCGATTGTCGCACCGTAAGTCACGTCCAGTGCACTAGGCTGAGCGTCGACAATAACATCAACCCCATACCATGCGGATGATATTTCGCTTGGGCGTCCAGAGCCAGACCCGTACCGACCAGCGGTGTCGCTTTGACTATACGCGGGGCCGACCTGCGTCTTTGTGGTCGTATACATATTTAGCTGCGCCGTATAGCTAGCCGGATTAGGCCCTGGCTGAAATATCGCCACGGTGTAATCGGTGCCGTAATTAGCAACGTACGGCGCATCAAACAAGATCGTGTTCCAGCCTAGGACGAGCGTGACATCAACTTTTAATGCAACCTCGGTATTGCCCTCAAACAGACGTGCTTCACAGCCCGCTTTGGCTTCTACCGCATAGAATCGCATTCCTACGACAGATGCCGATGAATCGACGCCGAACATACCTCCAAGTGAAAATCCTGTAGGCGCATTATCGGCATACGTACCCCCCACTTGCCAGCCGAGCCCAGAAGGATATAGATAATCACTATT
>CBIHME010000043.1:0-6278 GCA_966210965.1 uncultured bacterium | reverse complement strand
GGAACAATGAAAGAGTTGCTCGCGCCAACACTTGAAAGTTATAAACTAAGCGTCACCCATCTGAATAGTTTTCTTGACGTAAGCAGGGGTGGACCGCAAGCATTCCTCATGAATAATCTCCTTCGGTTTCCGCAGGCGATGAGCCCCAGCGCCGCCTACGGATCCGCAATCCACAAAACACTGCAGCACGCTCATGCGCATGTCGCGGCTACCAAATCACAGCGCCCAGTAGAAGACGTCTTACGCGACTTCGAACAAAACCTACGATCTCAGCATTTATCAGAATCTGACTTTGCTACCTACTTTCAAAAGGGTAGCGACACGCTCACGCTATTCCTAGCAGAGAAATACGATACATTCACGCCTTCGCAAAAAGTAGAATTAAATTTTGCCGGCCAACAAGTAATGATCGAAGATGCGCATTTAACTGGCTCGCTCGATCTAGTTGATATCTCAACTGCAGACAAAACGATCATTGTCAGCGATTACAAAACAGGTAAGGCCAGCACGAGCTGGACAGGTAAAACCGATTACGAGAAGATCAAGCTACATAAATACCGTCAACAGTTGATGTTTTACAAATTACTTGTCGAACACTCACGCGACTACAACCAGTACACTGTCGAAAAAGGGTGCCTCCAATTCGTCGAGCCGACACCAGGCGGAGAGATTCTCCACCTTGAAGCAAGCTGCACGTCCGAGGATCTCGAACAATTCCGCCGGCTCATCAAAGTAGTGTGGCGCAAAATAATCACGCTCGACCTTCCAGACACGAGCACCTACGAGCAGAACTATAAAGGCATGCTTGCTTTCGAGAATGATCTTCTCGAAGAATATTGACACAATACTAATAATACGCTATTATAGCTATCGTAGTTTACGCTGTGAATGTTTGAGTTCGTAGCTGTCGGCTATGTAACTTTATAACAGAATTAGTGTAAAATGCCTTCGGTAAAAGCTTCTCGCTTCTTGTCGCCACGACCCCTCTACGAGGACCGTCTGAGACCACGGTTCTCGCCCCCAGATAGAGGGCGAGCGCTTGTGAGCGAGAGGGCGGAGCCCTGGCGTGACGTTCTGCTATCCCCCATACGCAGGATCTCACCAAAAAACCAGGGCTCCGTTTACCTGCCGGGATGTAATCTCAGCTTGGTAGAGAGCTTCGATACGATCAGATTGATTAAAGTCGAAGAGGTCGCAGGTTCAAATCCTGTCGTCCCGACTGGTCGGGTGGAATTAATTACGCGGTTATACGATGAGAGCATCTCGTACTACTGTAGTGATCCATTTCACCCGACCTTCCACCTTCTTTCTCAATCCCGAGCAAGAAGCACTACGATCACCAAGGAGTGATTGCTATGTCGCACACACTGGAGCAGTACGTCGCAGCCGCCAAAGTTCCGCCGTCCAAGCGGACTGAGTCTGAAGCGGCTCTCGTCGCCCAGGGCAGCAACCTGCAAGAGGTCAGGAACGCCGACTTCGCAGCCAGGCAGCTCGAAGGATCGAGCGACTAGGACCGCGCCGCGTATTAGCACTAATTCTGTACCCCCGTTTCACCGGACTGTCTGTTCGATGAAGCGGGGGTGCTTTATTTTAAGCCTAAAATATGAGATAATCATAGTAACATCAAACATTCATCTACGGAGTACGGCATGACCGAAATACTAAAATCACAGCAAACAGACGACGAAATTATCAATAACCTTGAATACGAAACACCAGAACAAGAACGTGTCCGTATTATCGGCGCAGCGATTACTGGACGCACTATCAACCTTGATATGCGACGCGACGACAGCTTTAAACAATCAATAACACCCGAGGAATTCTTCGATTAATAGACGACGATGACAAACTTCTGGACCGACCTACCACGACCGTTTTTTATTCTTGCCCCCATGGAGGCAGTGACTGACGTCGTCTTTCGTCATGTCGTGTCAGCTGCTGCTCGTCCCGATATCTTCTTTACAGAGTTCACCAACGCCAGCAGTTATTGTAGCGAAAAGGGAATTCATAGTACGCGCGGACGGCTGGCGTTCACAACAGACGAACATCCAATGGTTGCACAAATTTGGGGCAACAAACCCGAAGAGTTCGCCCAGATGGCGAAGGGTCTAGCAGAAATGGGTTATAAGGGCATCGACATTAATATGGGATGCCCGGACAAATCAGTTGTTAAAGGCGGGTCGGGCAGTGCGCTGATATGCAATCCCGATCTTGCCGCACAGCTGATTGCGGCAGCAAAAGAAGGTGGCCTACCAGTCAGCGTCAAAACCCGTCTTGGCTATAGCGCCACAAGCGAATGGCGCGGTTGGCTGACGCATCTTCTCCAGCAGGATATCGTCAACCTAACAATCCACCTGCGCACTCGCAAAGAAATGAGCAAAGTTGATGCACATTTTGAAATGATACCCGAAATCAAAAAGCTACGCGACGAAATCGCACCTCAAACCTTATTAACCATCAACGGCGATATTCGCGATCGACAGCACGGCGAAGAACTGGTCGCGCAGTACGGTGTCGACGGCGTAATGATTGGTCGTGGTATCTTTGCTAATCCCTATGCGTTTGAATCAGGAAAGCAAACCCACAGCAGGGAAGAGTTACTAGGCCTACTGCGCATGCAGCTTGATCTGCACGATAAATATTCGAGTGAACTAGGGCCGCGCAACTTCGACCCGTTAAAACGTTTTTTTAAGATTTACGTCCGCGAATTCAACGGCGCCAGTGAACTGCGCGAAAAGTTAATGCACACCAAAACGACCGACGAAGTACGACATCTGCTCGACGCCTAGATTAACAGGATTATTTTGTTTCGAGCCCGAATTTGTGTTCGATATTATGCTCAACATCTTCGTTCAGTAGTCCTCGACCATTCAAATAATCCAGCGCACGAACTCCAGAGGCGTTTAGCGCCCGCGATGCAAGCTTTGCGAGATATGGTGACAACTCGTCGTTATGCGCGGCTAACAGTGCGTCGACGCGATCAGAGCACTGCATACGATAGGTCTCATACTGCTGCACGACCTTATCGAACACTTGTGGGATAAAAACAGGCTGTGAATGTTCATGCTGCATGTCGGTTAGCACTTTTGTTACCTTGCGTGCAATGATCATTTGCGCACGATAGTACTGCAACTTCTCCTCAGGATGGAGTTTTCCGTCACGCTTACGTATCGAGATCATCTGCATAGCATTAGCCATTCGATCGAACACATCCTTGCGATCGATATATTTTGATGGGTCGATCGCATCATGCTGAGCATATTCAATCTTCTCTTTTTGAAGATTTAGCTTGCCTTTAATCTTGCGGAACGTCCGCTCCGATACTTCATCGTTGGCATACAACTGTTTTAAAGTAAACTCTTCAACTTGCATAGCCATCATATGCAACGATTGTTCGAATAACTTCTTGCCGTAGCGCTGCGTCAGCTGCTCGCGGAGCATAAATGCTTTATCCATCTTTGTTTTCATTTCCTTCTTCAGATCGACATACTCACTGTCGCGAACAAACCCGCGCGTCTTGTGTGTATCAAATCGTGATTCAGCCGTCAACAAATAATAAACGCCCAAGTCCGCCTCATATGCCTCGTTGATTGGCTCGGGCTGATTTATCTTTAGTTTACGCACGATCGAATTAATTAGCGGTGCTTTTACGAATAGTGTCGCTAATATACAGCCGACCGTTAGCGCCAATAAGAAATCTCGAACGGAATACTCTAGCGCCCATCCTGGCACAGTTGTCGATTCGGGTATTAACAATACGATAATGATCGCCAATGCACCACGCAAGCTACCCCACGCAAGTAGCAATTGCCACGAACGAGGGATTGTCTCTTCGAGCTTCATAGCGTTAAGCGGTAATATCACAGCAAAGACTGATATTGCCCGGACAAATGCCACGACGATGATCGTGAGCAGTATCGGTAAAATTAATGTCAGGACGTCGATCTTTGACGAAGCGAACAGCAGACCGGCCAGAATAAACACCAGCGAGTTCGCCATGAATGCGATATGTTCAGTCACTTTACCTAGATATTCGTCGGTTTTAGGGCGCAATGTGTGCCGAGAGTAATTACCCAAAAACAGTGCCGCAATCGTCGTCGCAATAATCGATGAAATATGAATATCAAGTCCGAACAAACCTTTCTCGTTTATAATTTCACTGACAATAAAGACGATATGTGCAGATATAAGCAGCAGGGTTACAGTAACGAACTCATTCGACCTCGTAAAGCGCAGTGCTCGTGAGAATATCATTGCCATCAACAAGCCGAAAATAATACCAAATATAACCATGCCGCCAAACATTAGTATTCCTTCAACGATCGTACTTGATCCGTTAAAGCCCTGTTCGATAATCGCAAGAATCACCAAAAACAGCGCTACGGCGGTTCCGTCATTAAATAGACTCTCACCCTCAAAAATCATCGTTAGGCGTTTTGGCGCGCCGAATTCCTTGAACAATGCAAGTACGGCGACCGGATCGGTCGAGGAAATAATTGCCCCAAATAATAGCGCGATAATAAAAGGAATCGGAATACCGACGAAAGGCAGCAGAAAGAATAGTAACGCTGCAATCGCAAACGTTGACAGCAATAGTCCAACAATCGCGAGCAGTGATATGGACCACATATTATCAACCATACGCCGGATATTCATATTGAATGCGGATTCAAATATCAAGATTGGCAGGAATATAAAGAACAACAACTCTGGTGTCAAAGTAAGTTCGCCCAAAAAGCCAAAAACGTCTTTTAATATTGGTATGTGGACGATGGGTACAATTAACAACCCTACTAAAACCAGTAAAACAGTATAAGGGACCTTCAAGCGCTTGGCCGCAAAATATACTCCGGACGAAAGAGCTAATAGTGAGAATAATGATAAGACTGATTCGATTTCTAACATAACAACCTATCTATAGTAACGCCGATTCATACACACCACAAGCTTGATGTGTATCGCATCGTATTTTGATGTAGTGTAACTTTTTGCAAGCAAATACTTCACCGACATCACACAACAATTATGAACGAAAAGATAACGGCAAACTATTCGTTAACGATAAAATTACGCAGACTGCCGTCTGTCAATGTTGCCGCAGTAGCAACCTGATACATCACACCAGCATATAGTGCGACCTGAAAGTCCCGCTCAGCATCCTCTCGTTCACCAGTAAAGGCTTGCGCTAACTTGACGATACGAGGCACATCGACAACGAACGCTTGCGCCAGCTTTTCTTCTGGCACGTCTGGAAATTTCGCTCGCATCTTTTCAGCAAACAAACGCTGTGAGAACGTTTTGCCTTCGATATAATTGATGACGATAAAATCTTCCTTGTGATCACCACTCAAATGCTTACTGACAGCGACTGGTTTAGTGTAGGTACCCTTAGCCTCCTGCGCATCCATGAGGGCCTTTTCTATAACGGTGAAGCGAGTTGCGCCAGTACTGCCCTCAAAGTAGGTATCGGCTTTTTCTACGGCAGCCCAATTTGCGTCGACCTGCTTGGCAATCATCTCGTCATATTCAATACCCGCGGCAGCAAGTAGCGCTGATGTGGTGATTGCGATTTGCTCATGGTAATTACTATTGTTCTTCAAAATAATACGGAATTTATCATTTGCTCCACAGTCTGTCGCATCGCCATGTCCGTGCTCACCGGTATGCGCACCACAATATAAACCTGCCCGCGTTAATACGGTTGCCACATCAGCAAGATCAACATCAACATTTTGCGCTGGAACATCGAGCGCCTGTTTCATCGCAAGGGTTGTCATGTAGCCACCACCAGCAACCTTTGATCGCTCGTGATTACTAGCATCCACGATCAGCTGCGTGACAAATTCACCATCTTCATTTAAAAACAAAATCTCAATAGCAGGGCGGCCGTCAATGCAGCCATCATCTTCTTCGGTGATGTTGGTCATACATTCGCCGCGCTCAATAAGCTCGACTGCATAGCTGGCAATCTCTTCGGTTAGCTCGCCGTTTTCCATCTGTTTAATGTAGCTGATGACCGATTCTGGATTACCATACCCCAACACGTCAGCATCTAGTACGGTTACGGTTCGTGCGATTTCTTGGTCATCAATAATAGCCATGTCATTCTCTCTCATAGGGATCCTAAAATTATGTGCGTTACGTAAAATACTCTGTCTATTCTACTCCGATTTTAGATCTTACGAGTTAAAAAACATTGTAAAATATGCGTTTGGCAATGCCTTAACGACGATGTCGGCGACGAAGACCGGCGACCTTCAGTCGTACTGTGTGAC
>CBIHME010000042.1:0-6321 GCA_966210965.1 uncultured bacterium | reverse complement strand
CCGTATCATGCAATTCGCCGGTATTCGAACCGATATGGATCTTCAGCCGATCGGCGAGCCGTATAACGTATTAGTGAAATTGAACGATGACACACTTCCCGCGCCAGAGGCACTAATGGTGACGGGAATTACTCCGCAACAAACACAATCCGACGGCTATACGGAAGCAGAGTTCGCGAAGCTGTTAATGGATGAAGTATTTACTCCCGACACAATCACGACTGGTTTTAACAGTGTTAGGTTCGACGATGAATTTATTCGACATTTACTATGGCGTAACTTTTATGATCCGTATGAATGGTGCTGGAAGGATGGCCGGTCACGCTGGGATCTGTTAGACGTGACAAGAATGACTCGTGCGCTACGCCCCGAGGGGATCGAGTGGCCAGTGGTTGACGGCAAGGCGGTCAACAAACTCGAACTGATTACGAAGTTAAATGACATTGATCATCTGAAGGCGCACGATGCGCTTAGTGATGTCGAAGCGCTGATTGCTGTAACGGGCCTGATAAAGCGAACCAATCCGCAATTATATGAATATATGCTGAAAATGCGTGATAAAAACGAGGTGAAGAAAGTCGTTAATCTTGATAGCAAGCAGCCGTTCGTGTACGTCAGTGGGCGCTATGATGCTGAATTTAATAAGGCGACGGTAGCCTTTCCACTAACGGCCGGCAAGAACGGCAATGTCGTCGCGTATGACCTGCGTTACGATCCTGCGCCATTTCTTGGCATGTCAACAGATGAGTTGAAAAAGAAAATGTATGCTAGCTGGGAAGAGCGCCAGCGGGATGACTTTGTAAAGCTTCCTGTTAAGGAGCTGCAGTACAATAAAGTTCCTGCGGTCGCGCCCGTGGGCGTACTCGCGCAAGCAGGCGGATGGAGTAAGATTCAGCTTGATATCGCCACTGTCGAAAAGCACAAGGCGACATTGCTGAGTGCGCCGCACTTCGCAGAGAATATTCGCAGCGTATTCGAACAGAAGACTGAATTTAAAAAGTCGCCCGACCCTGAAGCGCAGTTGTATGACGGCTTTGTTCAGGATCGCGATCGTTTGCGAATCGAAACGGTTCGCAATGCTAGTCCACGCGAGCTAGCAGACTTTCATCCAGAATTTACCGATGATCGATTGCCGACACTCCTACTTCACTATAAGGCGCGCAATTACCCGCAAAGCCTCAGTCAGGATGAGTCAATTGCCTGGGAAGGTTGGCGGGCAAAGCGTATTAATGATCGCTTGCCTGGGTTTATGCAAGCATTGCATAAAATGGCGGCAATTGAACAAGACGAGGGCAAGCAGTTTATTCTACAAGAGCTGCAACTATGGGCAGAAAGTATCGTTCCTAGTGATATTTCAGATCAAGAGAGTGAAGCTTAGGCTAAAATCTTGAACCGCCGCTTGGCAGGCGAATGATCGGCGGTGTTTTCGCTGGGTTGGATGTGGTGATTAAGGATGGCGCGAAGGATGCCTTTGCCTGTTGAGTAAAAAAGTACGACGCATATGAGCGAGCAGTAGCCGAGCATCATAATGTTTGCGGGAATAATGTAATCCGTACCTGGAAGGCTGCCGGCAACAATAAGCATGAATAATGCATTAATCGCACCTGTCTGAATTAGCAGGACAACAATAATGGTCGTCAGTAACAAGCGAAAAATGATCTGATTCATGTGTGCTATGCGCCTCCCTTTTAATAATCTTTACCCATAGTAGCAATGCCATTTCCTACATGCAACGATAAGCACGATAGATTGACTAATAATTATTTCCGTGTTAGAGTATGCTTACAAATTACCTCGTTGAATGATAATCAAATTGATTAAAATACGAAGGAATTTCGTATTTTCACACAGCACTACTTTTAGGAGTTGTCATGAAGCAATACTTTCGAGTAGCATGTGCGTTTTTGCTCGCCGTGCTACTGGCGGGTTGTACGTACACGTACGACGAACCTCGTCCGCCAGAGGAGGTGACTGCATCGCCAGAGATGAGATTGGTAGTTAAGAATATCGCTTCAACTCCGAACGGTTTTGAAGTCACTCAGCCATTTCCAGCTGAAGGGCCATGTTCGTATGGTTCGACGTGGCTGTCATTATTCTCTGAACGAGAAGATTATTCCGCACTCGTGGCAGAGTACGTAAAGAATGCTACTTTACCTGCATCCGAACTAAAGAATGGGTCGCTACGACCTAATCTGCATTACGAAAAAGGTACTGGCGTGACGACGATTGTACCGGATGATCTGTATCGAAAAATATCAGCATCAAACGGCATGATCCGTGTGCATAGGCAGGAGGCGGAGAGTTTAGTGCGGGACAATCTCAGTGATTTCCAGGCATTTCTGCGAATGGTCGGTGCTGACGATACAACCGGATTCTACATCGCAAAGGCGAGCTGCCTAGGTGAGGGAAAGCCGTTCAGTTCATCGTCGCTTTGTCCTTTTAAGCCGTTGGACTACGACGGCCCCGTGTCGTTGCACAGCCCAAGTTGCGTGCCGTACACTATGATTGCCGGCCAACCAATGCGCCTAGACGGATTACCTGAGACTGGTGTGTGTTCGATTGAACACGCTAATCGGACCTCGATCGTCGAAATCGATTTCACTCGATATATCGGCACGGGTTTCATCGCCGATCCTAGGCCCAGTCTTTTGATTGGTAACGGTACGGTCGTAGTACTATCTGCTAATTCGTTCGCTCTGCTGAATGTTCTTGCACCTGAGATTCCGAACGACGGCAGGCAAATCTATCCGATCACACCAAAGTCGCACGTCAGTCTTCGAGCAGCTATTCCGTCATTAGACAGCTTGATGAAAAGTACGGCGGATCAGATGATTAGTGGCACCGAAGGCCTAGAAGGTCGTACATTTTACATTGCGAGCGACAAGTGTCGTCCGGTGATGGTCCGCCAGTAGTGTGCATGTGTTGAAAATAGCCGACCCCGATCTCTCTGTGATTTGCAGAGGGGTCGGGGTCATTTTAGTTGAGGGTGTACTGGCGAGAAGTAGTCGAAAAATGCTATAATAAGTAAATATGCCAGAGTTTATACGAGTTACTGGAGCGAGGGAGCACAACCTAAAGAATATCGACGTTGAGATACCACGCGATAAACTGGTTGTTATTACGGGACTATCCGGGAGTGGTAAATCCAGCCTAGCTTTCGACACTATTTATGCCGAAGGACAGCGGCGTTACGTCGAAAGTCTTTCTAGTTATGCCCGTCAGTTTTTGGGCATCATGGATAAACCTGATGTCGATTCGATTGACGGACTATCTCCGGCAATCTCTATCGATCAAAAGTCTACCAGTCGAAACCCGCGCAGTACCGTTGCGACGGTGACAGAAATCTATGATTATCTGCGTTTGTTATTTGCGCGCATCGGCGTGCCCCACTGTCCGGTATGTGGTAAAGAGGTCGCCCGCCGTACGCCGCAAGCGATTATTGATGAAGTCATGAAGATCGAAGCGGGTACTAAGCTAATGATTTTGGCACCTATAGTCAAGAGTAAAAAAGGCGAGTTTGCGCATGTGCCAGAACAGTATCGTCGACTTGGATTTGCCAGGGCGCGCGTGGACGGCGTCGTGTACTCGCTGGATGAATTTCCGGATTTGGCTAAAACGTACAAACACGATATTGAAATTGTGGTTGACCGTATTGCTATGAGTGAAGAGATGACGGGGCGCGTGACGCAATCTGTCGAGCAAGCGCTTGAACTTGCCGAAGGGGTTGTCGAGTTACTAAACGCCGATACGGATAAAGTCACAACCTTTAGTCAACGATACGCATGTATCGATCATCCTAATGAGGATATCCCTGAGCTTGAACCACGTATCTTTAGCTTTAATGCGCCGCAAGGTGCATGCCCAGTTTGTACGGGGCTCGGCAGTCGATTGGAAGTAGACCCAGATCTGGTGTTTAACCCTAACTTATCTATCAAAGAAGGCGCGATACGTCCGTATAACCGCGTCAATAGCGACGCTTGGTATATGAAACGCTTGTCTGTCGTGGCGGAGAAGCACGGATTTAGTATTAATGTACCGGTTAGCGAATTATCCGAAAGTGATCTCGATAAGATTTTGTACGGTACCGGAGCGCAGACATATAAGGTGCGCATCGGTGCGGGCCGTAGCTACGAATCAACCTATGAAGGCGTGATTCCAAACTTGGAGCGTCGCCATAAAGAAACCGACAGCGAATTTATGCGTAAAGACATCGAGCGATTTATGCGTGAGCGCAAGTGTCATACCTGCAACGGTGCTCGTCTCAAGCCTGTCGTATTGGCAATCACTGTCCACGGCCTGAGTATTATGGATATCTGTAATCTGGGCGTTGATGATGCGCTGGACCTATTCACGAATACCTTGAAATTAAGCGAGCAGGAGCTATTTATTGCGCGTCAAATTATGAAAGAAATCAATTCACGGCTAGGCTTTATGAGCAATGTCGGTTTAAACTACCTGGAGCTTGCACGCGCCGCTAATACGCTATCGGGTGGTGAAGCGCAGCGCATTCGCTTGGCGACGCAGATTGGATCGGGGCTGCAGGGTGTGTTATACGTATTGGATGAGCCGTCAATCGGCCTCCATCAGCGTGATAATGATCGTTTGATCATGACATTGAAGCATCTGCGTGATTTAGGTAATACTGTGCTCGTTGTCGAGCATGATGAGGATACGATTCGAGAGGCTGATTATCTGCTGGATATTGGTCCTGGCGCAGGGGTTGCCGGTGGACAAATCGTCGCAGCGGGAACGCCCGCCGAAGTAGCTGCAAACCCAAGCAGTCTTACTGGTCGTTATTTATCCGGTAAAGAGAAGATCGATGTGCCAAAAAACAGACGGCCCATTATGAAAGACCGTCAACTAGTCATTCGTGGCGCTCGCGAGAATAATCTCAAGAACATCGATGTCGCATTTCCACTTGGAGTTTTGACAGTCGTCAGTGGAGTAAGTGGTAGTGGGAAATCAACGCTTGTTAATGATATCTTAGCCAAAGAATTATCAGCACGCTTACACCGTTCGCATGTCGTTCCGGGCGCGCACGAAAACATCGAGGGTATTAATCATCTCGACAAAGCTATCGTGATTGACCAGTCGGCGATTGGCCGTACGCCGCGCTCAAACCCGGCCACATATACCGGTGTCTTTACGCCGATTCGCGAGTTGTTCGCTGGTACGCCGGAGGCAAATATTCGCGGGTATAAAGCAGGTCGCTTTAGCTTTAACGTCAAGGGCGGCCGCTGCGAAAACTGTCAGGGCGACGGTGTCATCAAGATCGAAATGCATTTTCTGCCAGACGTGTATGTTGTATGCGACGTCTGTAAAGGAAAGCGCTATAATCGCGAAGCACTCGAGATTAAATTCAAAGAGAAGACAATTAGTGACGTTTTAGAGATGACCGTCGAGCAGGCGGCTGAATTCTTTGAAAATATTCCTTCAATCGCTCGTAAGCTGACCACACTGGTTGAAGTAGGGCTTGGGTATATTCGCTTGGGACAGCCCGCAACCACGTTTAGCGGCGGTGAGGCGCAGCGCATCAAACTTGCCACCGAACTGTCGCGCCGGGCAACTGGAAAGACGCTCTATATTCTTGATGAGCCGACAACTGGTCTGCATAGTGCGGATGTAAAGCGCCTACTGGGTATTTTGCAAAAACTTGTCGAAGGCGGCAATAGCATGGTGATTATCGAGCATAATTTGGACGTTATCAAGGCTGCGGATCATATTATCGATATGGGCCCCGAGGGTGGACTTGGTGGCGGCACGGTTGTTGCCGAGGGTACGCCTGAGGAGGTCGTAAAAGTAACGAAGTCATTCACTGGCAGGTATCTAAAACCGTTACTTAAGAAATAGTTCGTTTATTTTTTGCAATTGGCTTTAGATATGTGTCGATAGCAACAATGATTGCAAGAACGATAAACGCAAGTCCAACTGACGCCGTCACATCAGTCAGCCAGTGATAGTTCAAATAAATGCGACTGATAGCTACGAGGCTGATATCGACGAGTATCGCTAGGCTAATAACAGCGAAACGCTTTGCAGTGGGTCCTGTCATAAAAATAAAATACCCAATAATCAATAGCAACGCTGCTGCGCCAAGCGTATGGCCGGATGGGAATGAGTACGATATTGCCCCCGTTGCATCAACTAAATCCGTAATTGAAGGTCGTTCGCGTTGCGTTATTGTCTTGATGACTGCTGATAGGATTAATGCAGTTGCTACACCGCCCGCTACGAGCGCAGGACGCCACGTCTCCTTTTTGCGTACTTTCCAGATAACTGCTCCGACAACCGTAATGATGGCGACACTCAATGGTGCTGATA
>CBIHME010000041.1:0-6481 GCA_966210965.1 uncultured bacterium | reverse complement strand
CCATTGTGGTGACTATACCGAGTACTCCATCGTTCCATGTCGCGAAGAATTGGCAGGAGCTCCTTGCCCTTCTCAGTCAAATGATATTCGCAGCGAGCTGGCGAGCTGACTGCTACCTTCTCGATGATATCTTCTTGCTCAAGATGTGTGAGCCGGGCGGAAAGTGTACGTGGATTGATGCCGCCAACAAGGTCTTGGAGATGGCAAAAGCGCACGGATTTTTCATTAGCAAAATAACGTAGCAACTGAGGCGTCCATTTGTCGCCTAAGATTTCTGTTGCGGCCTTTACGCAGCCGATTGTTTTTTCTGCTGTGATCATATACTTACTATATATTCTGCTTTGCGCTTTGTCAAAAAATAGATACCTCCAGTCGGGGTCGTAAGGAGTGCTGTTGGCGCTACGGCTTGTCTGGCCAGGCTATATAAAGTACACTATGCTTATGGTAAAAAAATCTTCAAAACCTACATCAAAGAAAGCGGCTGCAAAGGTTGACTATTACCCAAATAGAATGGGACTTGCTGTTGCATCTGCGGCGGCTGTTGTCCTCACTATGTTTGGAGTTATCGCATACTATAATTAGTGATCTCCTTCGCGTAAATACGCCGCTACTAACGCGGCGTATTTTTTTTGGCCGCGAAAAATGACTTAAATGAAAGGCGCTTCGAATATTCCAACGCGCCGTAGCGGAACAGTCGAATCGCTATGATCATGACGATTGTTGCACTAACTGACAAAGCAACGATGCCAATTAAGGCTTCGGCTATACTTAAGTTTCCGACGGCATTACGGAGCATGAGGGGAATCGGCGCCGTCAATGGGAAGAAACTCAGGAAAGTGACAATCGATGACTGCGGCGCGGAAATGAATAGTGAAAACGCGTATAAAGGACCAAATATAAACATCATAATGACACCGAAAAAACCACTAGCCTCTTTAGCCGTTGGCATAGCGGCTCCGATAGCGACGAGCAGACCTGTGAAAAGTAAAAAGCTGCTTGCAAAAATCGCTGCACCTATTCCTATGCGAAGCGGATCAAGTGGCAGGTTTGTCAGATCGATATTTGGAAGCGAAAGCTCACTGCCGTATAGCAGGTATATCAGCAGCGTCGGTATAATAATGACGATGATTTGGATGAATGCCAATACGATTAATGAAAGAATCTTTCCTATAATTAACGTCCGTGCTTTAATTGTCGTTAAAATCATTTCTATGACTCGATTTTCCTTTTCTTCGGTTGTGCTGGTTAGCATTTGGCTGCCAAACATTGCAATCAGAATATAGAATAGAACTAAGAAGGCGCCAGGCGCGATGAGTTGCTTGAAGCCATCATATTCAGAGCCATTCTTGTACGTTGTTGAATCATAATTCACCTTATTTTGAAGAATCGATAAGGTTTGCGAATCGACGTTAGCAATAGCAGATTGTTGGATTAACGCTTCTGCCATGCCACGATAGCGGTTATTGTCAAAGAGGCCAACATCTTTGGCGTATACTTCGACTTTTTGCGTGCTTACGTCTGACGGATAGTAAAAATACGCATCGATGCTACCCGACTTGACGGCGGCGATTCCCTCATCTTTCGACTGGATTTTTTTTGCTTTAATCTCATCAAGTAGCGATGGGTTGATCAGCTGCGCACTGTCGGTAACGGCCAAAGAGATTTTTTGGTTTTTCGTATCGAGTGATGCTTGTTCGGTTGCTTGGTTTGAGAAGAAGATAACGGCAAAGACAAGTGTGATGACGACCGGAAATGACAGGGCTGTCAGCCAGAATGATTTTTTTTGCAGCGTGCGCATGACTTCAAAGGTAAATACTGTTTTCAGATTATGCATATCTACTCCTCATCCTTTGCATCGGCATCCCCATAGATGCGCAAGAAGATATCATCAAGCGATGCTCCGTTAAATTTCTTTTTGACGTCTTCGATCGTTCCGTATGCGCTTGCTTCACCGTTTTTTAATAAAATAATGCGATCGCAAAGTCTTTCTACTTCCTCCATTTGGTGCGTAACAAATATAACCGTCGCGCCTGACTGCTGATGCTCTTCGATAATGTTCATTAGTAATCGGCGGTTAATTGGGTCGAAGCCTTTCGTCGGTTCATCCAAGATTAAGAGTTCGGGATCGTTCATGATAGTTACCCCTAATTGAATTTTTTGCTGCTGACCACCTGAGAGTTTGTCGAGTCGTGTCTTTGCTTTGTCCGCCAGTCCGACACGTTCGAGGTAATTCATTGACCATTTAATCGCATCATGCTTCGTCAATCCCTTCAGTTGCCCAAAATAGGTCATGACGGTCATGACCGATTCTTTTTTATACAAGCCGCGTTCTTCTGGCAAATAACTCAGTTTAATGCCGCTATTAACGGCGTATTCTTTGTTATCGATCAGCAGATTGCCAGATGTAGGTTGATAAATGCCGAGGAGGGCGCGGATAATCGTCGTTTTTCCTGAACCGTTCGAGCCCAGAAGTCCGAATGTTTCACCGCGTTTTATGTCGAAGCTAAGATCGTTGATGATGGTCTCACTACCGAACTCCATATGGAAATGGTCTATCGTTACGATTGCAGGTGAGGTGGGCATGAATAATCTCTCTGTTAGCGGTAGTTAATAAATTGTAATGGAAATTCGTAATCGGTGTTGCGCAGCAAAGCTATGACATCTTGCAGATCATTTTTACTACCGCTAGTAACACGTACCATATCGCCTTGAATTTGCGTTTTTACTTTTGGCGCTTCTTCACGAAGCTGTTTGGTGATCTTTTTGGCGTCGTCTTGTGACAATCCTTGTTTGAATGGAATTTCCCATGTTGTCTTTAAGTTTGATTCGATGGGCGTTTTTGTTAAATCTAAAACCTTCGAGCTTTGTTCGCGTGTTGCTAATTTTTTGCGAACGATATCTAGAACGGCATCACATTGCCACTCCCCTGCGCCAGTAATCTTAAAACCCTTTTTATCATCGAGCCATTCGATGCCAGCCGGGGTGCCTTTAAAATCATATCGAGTGCCTATCTCGCGCTCGGTACCCGCAAAGACGTTGTTCATCTCTGCCTTGTCGAAATCTGAAACTATATCAAAAGAAAATGTTGCCATATATTTAGTATACTACGCCGCGTGCAGGATTTGTCGATGTCTGACGGGGATCGTATCAAGTGCCAATTTGCCAAGACGCTTGTTAATTAAAAGCATCTCATCAACATCACGCGCCTCAACATCCTCAATCGCAAGAAGACTGAATTCCTTCGGCACTTCACGCGCATTTTCGACATAAAGTGTGTAGTTTTCGTACTCTTCGTTCAGTCGTTGAATGAGTTTTTTCTCTGGGATGTGTGGCATTCTCGTTAATCGTGTTGCTAAGCGGGCGGTACGGTACAGTTGTAAAGCGGTCCGTTCTGCGTTAATACTGTGAAGCATGACTTCGTCAGATGGAATGGGCGGTGGCAAAGTCACCTGATGTGTTCTGTTATGGAACACGCGCGAGATGAATGCTTTACGATTTATTAATTCACGGAACTCGTGCATATTAACTATGCCATCATCACCGTTCGTTACTGGATAGTTGCGTCCATACCACTGCAAATGATGTACGTCATTGAATGGTGATTCCCACGAGAATTGAGGGCTGACAGTCCCCTTTACGAGTGTAACAAGCTTGTCGAGATCAACGAGCCGAGATTTGACGGTCGGTGTTTCTAGATAGCGGTCTTTGGCTGGGTCGTGCAGCCACATTTCTTGAGGTGGGAGCCAAGGAGATGCTAGTTTATCTGAGGCAAGCAACTCCATGCTCATAATTAATCTTTCACCTCGAAGCAACAAGCGATTACGGTCATGCTTTAGTTATATAGCATAACTGGCGTGCTTACAAGAACTATTGTTCGCGCTTTTCTTTTAATACTTCAGCAAACCAGACTAGTTCGCTTAATAATTTGCTAAGTTGTTTTTCGTAGCGTTCAGTAAACTCGGCATTCATCGATCCGTCGTCTTTGAAGATTTTTTGTACGTAGGGGAAGTATACATCCCAACTCATGACAACAAGGCCAAGCTCACGAATAGCAAGACATAACTGTTCGACGGCACGTACTCCACCCCAGTTGCCGTTGCTGACGCCAGCGATTGCTACCGGCTTGTGGTTATAATTTGCTAGTTCGCTATCGAGCATGCGCTTAAGGCTGCCCGGAAAACTATGGTTGTATTCAGGGGTGACGATGAAAAATGCATCGGCGCGCGCGGTGATGTCGGTATAGCGAGGGTCTTTGCCTTCAGGATCGTTGCCGTCACCGTCAAATTGAAAATCCATCGGATCGACCAGGATAATTTCTACGTTTGGTAGTTGGCGGCTGTATGATGCGATGTATTTTGCTGCGTTGATAGACAGTCGCTGTTCGCGGGTTGTTCCAGCGACGACGGCGATGGTGAGCGGTGTATTCATTCGACTTCCCTCGTGAAATTTATTCATTTTAGTATAGCACTATAGTTTCCAACAGAGGCAGATATGGTACGCTAGTAGGATGAGTGATGCACTGACATTTCAAATTCACACCCGTTTGGACGATGCGCTGGCGCGCACGGGAACGATCAGTACGCCGCATGGTGACATCGAGACGCCAGCTTTTATCCCGGTCGGAACGAAGGCGACTTTAAAATCGCTTACACCCGAACAGCTAGAGGCTGTCGGTGCGCAGGCGGTGTTGGCGAACGCGTATCATCTGTACTTGCGTCCAGGCTCGGGTATTTTGGATCAAGCTGGCGGGCTGAATGCCTTTATGAACTGGAGCAAGCCAACCTTTACTGATAGTGGTGGATTCCAGGTTATGTCGCTTGGCGTCGGGTTTAAAAAAGTGATTGATATGGATGGTACGGCCGTTGAAAAGCCTTTGACGAAAAAAGAACGCTTGGCTTGGATTGATAATGAGGGCGTGACGTTTAAGTCGCACCTAGATGGTAGTCGCCATCGCTTTACGCCGGAAATATCAATGCAAATCCAGCACCAGATCGGGGCTGATATTACATTTGCGTTTGATGAGCTGACGACACTGCATGATTCATACGAATATCAGGTCGAGTCACTAAAAGAGCGGACGCATCCATGGGCGGTGCGTAGCTTGGCAGAACACAAACGCTTAAATAAAGAGCGTTCACATCGTCCGCCTCAGGCGCTGTTTGGTGTGGTGCAAGGTGCAAATTATGAAGATTTACGCCGTGAATGTTCGCGTTTTTTGGGGGCGATGGATTTTGACGGCTTCGGTTTGGGTGGTGCCCTGGCGAAAAAGAATATTGGCGAAATCGTTAGCTGGATGTGCGAGGAATTACCAGAGGACAAGCCGCGTCACATGTTAGGCATTAGCGAACCTGATGATATCTTTGCCTGCATTGAAAACGGCGCTGATACCTTCGACTGCGTCTCGCCTGCTCGCGTTGGCCGTAACGGTGCATTATATACGCAGCATGGACGTAAAAATATTACGAATGCTAAATATCGTGAAGATTTTACGCCATTTGACGCCGATTGTGACTGCTACACGTGTCAAAATTTTACCTCTGCGTATCTTCACCACTTATTCAAGGGTGATGAGCTGCTCTCTAATACATTGGCGACGATACATAATGAGCGTTTTATTATTAAGCTGGTTGACGACATTCGCGCAAGTATCGCGGACGGTAGCTTTTATTCGTTCAAAGAAGCCTTCCTTGCTAAATACTACGGCAAAAAATAACGGATTGTATACGAAGTAGGCGCATCAGATACTGCATTTATTTTTCGTATAGCCTCAACATATCATGACCTCAATTACATCTGGGGTGATAAAATATTCTTTTTCAAGCCATCCTGCTATACTATGAGCAGATTAGGAGAACTCATGAAAGTAAAAATTGAAATCGACACACGAACCTTTGTACGCTTTTGGCTGGTAGTTATTGGCTTTGCGTTTGCGATCTTGGCGATATATAGCGCACGAACGGCACTAATATTAATTGGCGTAGCCTTCTTTCTTGCACTTGCCTTAAATGCGCCGGTTAGCTATTTGGCGAAGCATTTGCCTGGCAAAAGTCGCGTCGGCGGGACGGCAATTGCCTACATACTCGTGGTTGCCTTTTTAGCGGCGTTTGCTTTTTTTGTGGTACCGCCGATTACACAGCAAACAGTAAAATTTGCCGAAACCATCCCCGGTATCGTCGACACCGCAACGGCGCAGTCGCAAGGATTTGGTGCCTTTGTTGAAAAATATAATCTGCAGCCGCAAGTTGACCAAGCAGTAAATTCAATTAAAGATAACGCCACTAGTTGGGCTGCACGTGCTGGGCAGAATATTTTAACCGGCCTAGGGTCGTTATTGTCGCTTATCGTTTCGACACTCTTGGTGCTCGTGTTGTCTTTCCTTATGCTTATCGAGGCTCCAATGTGGCTAAAGCGTATCTGGAAAGTATACAACGACCATGATCGCATGGAGCGACACAAGCGCCTGGCTAGCAAGATGTATAAT
>CBIHME010000040.1:0-6670 GCA_966210965.1 uncultured bacterium | reverse complement strand
CCGCTACTTTTTTGTCGTCCGCTGGCTGCGAAGCAGTCGGAGTCGCCGCAGGCTGAGCCGTACGTCGCTGCACCGCATATGCGCCTCCTACAAGTAAAACGGTCAAAATGCCGCCGATTAATAGAAAACTGAGTATCGAACCACCCTGATTTGAACTCGCCATAGGTTACCTCTCATTTACTTTTTTTTATTATATCCCCTTTCACCCCTAAGCGCAACTTAGTGATTTTATGCTACACTACTAACATGTTAGTGACAGTCGACACCGGTGGGACAAAAACGTTAATCGCCAGCTTTGAACAAAATGGTGATATTGGCGAAATGATTAAATTTCCTACGCCGAAGAATCAAGACGATTACGTCGCACTGCTACGCAAAACGCTTCAAGAAAATTATGCAGGTATGTCGATTGAAGCAGTTGTTGTTGGCCTACCTGGGATTGTCAAAGATGGTGTTGCCATCTGGTGTAACAACCTTGGCTGGAAAAACTTCAACGCCGCCCAAGCGCTTACCGGTGTACTTGGCGATGCGCCAGTTCTCATCGAAAATGATGCAAATCTTGCTGGCCTTTCAGAAACAAAGATTCTCAGCCCAGTACCCACCTCATCGCTTTACGTAACCGTCAGTACCGGTATCGGCACTGGCATTATTACCAGCGGAAAGATCGACCCTGCACTTCGCTATAGCGAGGGGGGGCGAGCGCTTGTCGAATTTGACGGTGTGGTTCGCGAGTGGGAAAGCTTCGCCTCTGGTAGAGCGATTTATCAGACCTACGGAAAATACGCCCGTGACATAACCAGCGAGAAAGTCTGGAAACAGGTCGCCGACCGCATCAGCCGAGGCTTCCTCGCAATGATCCCTATCATTCAGCCAGAAATCATCATTATCGGTGGCAGTATCGGTAGCTACTTTGATAAATACGGACCCCAGCTCGAAGCACTACTAAAAGAGAAGCTTCCCGTACATATCACCTGCCCTCGTATTATTCCTGCAGCCCACCCCGAAGAAGCTGTGATTTATGGATGCTATTATTATGCCGTCGATTACCTTGCTAGTCAGTAAATTACAGGCCGACCACCCAGCATATACCTTTACGGCCAGTGACACCTTTCGCTGGTCCCCGCAAGAGAAACGAATTTACTATGATCAGTCCTCGGAGGACAGTGCCTCACTTCTCCACGAACTATCCCATGCAACATTAGGACACAGCCAATACAATAAGGATATCGAGTTAATCGAAATGGAGCGAGACGCATGGGAGTACGCTATAGCTACATTAGCCGTCGATTACGATGTTGCGATCAGCGACGACATCGCCCAAGACGCACTAGACACCTACCGCAATTGGCTACACGCCCGAAGCGCCTGCCCGCAGTGTGCTGCCACGGGCGTACAAACAAAAAAGAATGAATACAAGTGTATCGCTTGCGGGACGAAATGGCGCGTCAACGAGGCGCGAGTCTGTTCGTTGCGAAGATATCGCCTATAAAAATACCCCAGAGACTGAACTCTGGGGTATTTTTATGCAATGCGTTGTTTACGCAGAAGCGTCAGTAACAACTTTTTTGCGGCGTGAAATCCGACCACCTTTTGCGCCAGCGATACGTGCTAGCTCAGGATTAGCGGCGAATCCACCTGTACGGCCGTTCTGTCCGCCCTTTGCACCAATCTTCGCGTAGAAGTTTGGATCTTTTGCTAAGTTCTTTGCAGCCGCTTTTTGGCCACCAGCTTTTGTTCCAGCCATGGATTAATTCTCCTCTTATCTAAGGTCTCCACCTCAGTTATTACCTCACATATGATATGTGTATGTTTTTATATTAGCATAGCATAGCCATTTTGTCAATATTTACGTAAGCACTTTTTTATTATATTTGTACTGTTGCACATATCCAGCTAGTGCTATATTATAAATATGCACCTGTTTGAATCCCAAATTTAGATTCAAATGCAAAAACAAACGACCCTATCTGCGAGATGGGTCGTTTTTTATTTGAATAAATCTTTAGAGCAACGCGGCAATTAAAGCGGGCACAGACAGGTTATCTGTCTGTACCCGTAAGCTATGACCGATCATTATCTATAGGAGTATACCTATACTGCTTGGATAGCCACCCCAAGATCGAGCGGGCGGCCAACAAAACTAGACCTTCATCAACCAACCCCAATAGCGGAAAAGCATCTGTTGGCTCAGGAAATACTGCGTATATCACGCCTACTAATGTAGCGCCAATAATCGCAGCCTTCCTTGCCTTACTTGCATTGGGATCTCGTAACAAGCGCCAACTCGCCTTAAAGACACCTAGCTTCCGCAACTTGCTGTACTTATTAAATGCGTTCGACATGTCTATCTACCCCTCCATCGCTAATGTAGCTCGTAGCCTACCAGGTCATTAAACATGCATCTCACCCTAGAGTCAAGGCTAAACCTGATGTCTTGCAAATCTCAGCTGAAAGCCTCTATATACACATCTTTTAATCTAGTCGTAAGTTTCGACAGATTTTCAGTAGCGTTTAATGATATAGCGTTTAATCCATCGTAACTTGTACCAAGCGTACTTTGAGCAGTAATGTATCTAGCCTTATCTTTTGATTGATGAGCAGTAATAAGTTCTTCCCATGCTGCTTTCACTGCAGTGGACTTTTCAACTGCTACTTGCTGAGTCGGCTTAAAGGCAGCACTCACCGTTAAGGCCTGCACATCGTTGACTACTTGCCCCCAAAGCTCGACTTGCGCATCCCACGTCACGTCACTCACCTCACTAGGCGGAAGCGCCGACGCACTTATTTTTGCCAGCCGATGATCGTCTGCAATATACGCAGTAACGATATTGAGCTGCTTTTGGAACGCGACTGCATTTGCGACGAGATTTTGACATGCAACCTGTGCATCCCGATACTCCGCAACAAAGCGTTGCTGCCATGTCACCGCGGCAGATACCTGACATACTGACGACTGCTCAGAGTTAATGCGCTGCGATACACCCTCAAGCTCCACGAGTAGCGCGCCCTGATCTTTTTCGTTCGCAACCGGTAACTCAATAATTTTTTTGATATCAGACTTGGCTGTTTGATGCCACTGAATGTAGCTAGGTGCGTACTGCGCCCATACATGTCGACTCCAAAGCACATAGCACCCAACAACTACCACCAATACGGTGACACTTATACCAAGCAAACCCTTCCTTGAGCGCCATCCACGCAATCGCGACAGCATCATCATAGACCGATCCCCAGCTGCGTCGACCATAGCTCACTTGCGGTCGGCCAAGCATTAAAAGCACACCCCTGTAAATCAATTGACTGTTGCTGCATCACCTGCGCAGGCTGACCAGCACCCGAACAATTAGAATGCCCGTGCCCCAGCCAGTGCCCCGTTTCATGATTGACGACCATGTGACGATAATCACGCAGCGACCCTCCGGCATTATTCCACGACGGTGTCGCGCCTTGCCATCGATCCTGATTAATAATAACGTATCGGCCAGCCCGACAGCTGTAATCTACGCCACACCCAGATGAGAAGCTTGTCATTTGTGAAGCTTCGCTAAGTGCTAATGTAAAATCACCGCTATTTTGCACCTCCTGGAATGTCACTCCTAGACGCGACCAGCCGCGACCGTCATTAAGCGTTGCGTTCGCTTGCGCGCGGAACTCAGCTAAATTAGTCGTTATACTACCCCTTGTCATGATGTCGTACGTCACGACTCGTCCAGTAGCTGCCTTTTTTGCCTGCGCAGCAGCCTGTTCGGCGGCATTTTGATCCTTCAGCCACTGCGGCTCAGTCAGCGCCGGCATCTTAAAGGTTGCCAGTGTTGCCGGCGTGCGCTGCAGGCGTGTGACCTGAGAACTTAACTCCTCGGCATCAGGTGATGAACTGACTGTTGGCATAGCTGGACTGAACGCCAATAGTCCAGCGCCAACCGTTGCATACGTTACAGAACACATCATACACATAATTTATCTCTTATTATATACCAAATCGCTTACGCTAACGGTGCGTTATGAATTAATCATCGCCCACATTGCCGCCTGATTACGCTCGAATTGATGGTAGCTGTGACTTCCTAACTCAACTAACAAGCTCGGCACGCCAATCGCCTGCGCGTACCAATCATCCGCAGTACCCGTAACGGAGTACTCAAACGCTGCGTCAGACTGTCCAGTAATATTCCGATAACCCGATAGCTGCGCATACGTAGCAGCAAGCGTCACCGAATTGCCAGCTTGATTAGCTGCCACCATGCTACCAATACTATGGTAAGAAAGAATCACCCTCGGACGCAACCGCTGCGCTAGCCCGCTAATTGCCTTCACCTCCGGTTCAGACATAGCCGACTCTCCGCCGCCGCCAGGAAACGGCTGGTTATTGACGGTTGTAATATCTTTTTGCCAATCGCCCGTCGCAAAGTTACGGTTTAGGTCGACATTATTAGCATTCACGCGATCACCACGAGCCATCCCATCCGGGTTAATTACCGGCACGACAACGACGGTCACATGCGCAGGTATAGTACGCGCCTTTGTATCAAGATCTTGAATCCAACGCTCCATCAATGCCTTTGTACTACCCTCACTGCCATGAATCGCCCCCGTGTATAAAATCGTGGTCGCACCATCACCAAAATAATATGCATTAATCGACCTTCCTTGCACAGAAGTACCTATCGCACCAATGGTGTAGCATGTCGTCCGACTCGTAAAGTTCCACGCTGAATTACCGCCAATATCGAACTGGCTTTGTAAGTCACTAGTTATCTTAATCGTAAAGTCGGTACATTTCGCAGTGCCATTCGTAGTGATGAATAGCTGATTATCTTTTCTATTTATTAAGGTGACACCTCCCCTCAGAGTAATAAATTTACTCACATCTTGCCTATCGGAAAGTGACTGATCGAATGTAACGACAACCGTTGAACCCAGCGCGACACCCGTAGTCCCTACGTTCACACCAACAACCTTTGGTCCACCCGAAGTCTTAAAGGCAAGCGTATGGGCCTGCACAAGTCCACTGCCATCAATCGCCTCTACCGCCCTCGTCACCAACTCATAGTCTGATGATCGTGGCAATTCTGCGACTATCTTTACAACATAGCCAGTATCAGTAATGGCCATCGAAGTCGGTACCTCTGTACGACTCTCTCCCTCCAAACGGTAGAGGATTGCATCGACTTTAGTCAGCTTTTTATCCGTTGCAATTGCTATTTCCGTCGGCTTCCCATATACAATCTCACTCGCCTTGATGGATGAATCCTTTATGGTTGTCGCCGAGAGCGTTTGAATACTTTTCGCGACGATTGTCGCCACATCCTTGTTATTAAACTGCCGAACCAATTTTGCCGAGTACGTTTGGCTCTGAACCAGGCCTAATGCTTCAACTCCACAGGATAAAGTGACCTGCCGCGTCGCGCATTGAGTTTGCTTATCAGCTACCCTTAGAACGTACGAAAAGACCGTATCTTTTCCACTAAGACGGATTTCGAGAGGGCGAGAAACAGGAATCGGTCGATCGAGGATTTTAGTATCTGCCATCACCGGCGAGCCGACCTTGATTGAAAATGTCTGCTGAGCAAACCATCCGCCGTATGGGGACAATGTTACTTTTGTCACACCTGGCTGCGGCGCATCGACTGGAGTAATACACACTGATCGCGTCGCAACTCGCCAACTACCAATCTGCACATCCTGCTTTAGGGTCGCTTCGTATGTCGATTCAGCAGATGAACGATGAATACCGGGCAATAAGGTTAGTCGCTTTATGCATGTGTCGCTATCATAAGAAAATGCGACAGGCTTTTCAATCATAAACGCAGGGACATAGATACTACCGAACAAAATAAAAAATCCAACGGGGATAGTATATCGCTTGGGCAGCGCCCGTAGCCTATCAGTAAATGCAAAAAGTAGGTTTAGTTTTTGTTTTAATTGCATACCTTACTATTTTAACATGGCGCTTATGTTAATCACTTCAGTAATACAAGTCGTCAGAGGTCGATATATAAATGTTTTACAACAAAGAAAAAGACCACCCTATTAGGATGGTCTCTTTATAATTCGGCACCGTGCTAGTTTCCCACTTGTGGCAGTATAATCGCCGCTGCTGAGCTTGACTTCTGTGTTCGGAATGAGAACAGGTATTTCCTCAGCGCCATGGGCACCGAAGTAAGGCTTTGACGCTTTGCGCTGATCTCACGAAGATCAGTGGGCGGTGGTTCAAAAAAGCCTCGCTTCGATGTCCAAAACTTTGGACACGGTATTTGGAATGTAAAAAATGAATTTTATTTCATTGATTGACATTGGTGATTAACACCAATTACTAGTTAAGTCTACCTCATCACCTCTGTTAATACAAGTATTAACATGCAGTGACAAGGACATAAAAAGGCGATGGGACTATTAGTACGCTTTAGCTCCATACATTGCTGTACTTCCACCTTGCGCCTATCAAACAGATAGTCTTTCTGTGTCCTCATAGGGAAATCTTATCTTCAAGTTAGTTTCGTGCTTAATATGCTTTCAGCACTTATCTATTCCGAACGTAGCTACTCAACAATGCAGCAGGTGGCCACAATTGATACACCAGAGGTTCGTCCGCCCCGGTCCTCTCGTACTAGGGGTAGATCCTCTCAAATTTCCTGACGTCCATACCGGATATAAACCGAACTGTCTCACG
>CBIHME010000039.1:0-6745 GCA_966210965.1 uncultured bacterium | reverse complement strand
GTAAAATATACATTTGTACAATCTTATTATCAGGTAAATGTCATAATATTGATAAATTCGATAATAATAGGGAATAATGCATGTTTTTTACCATATAAAATAGCAGGCCAGCCGACCTGCTATTTTATATGGTACGCGAGAAAGGACTTGAACCTTCACGCCCGAAGGCACTAGCTCCTAAGGCTAGCGTGTCTACCAATTCCACCACTCGCGCATAATTGGTACTCAACTACTATAGCAAAGATGTCGCCAAAGATAAAGCCCTCGGTGAACGAACTTTAAGAATGGCTATTGCTTTGTTGAAGAATGTACTCGTAGAGCTCGTCTGTCTTCTCGCGCAACTCGTTAGCGTGATCGATTAAGGCCTCGTTGCCCGAATAAACTGGCTTTGCATCTTCATCAAGCGCGATTATGGCGAGCGGGTGGATGTAGTCTAGGCGAAGTTCATCGCAAGCCATTCGCTCTTCTTCGTTGTTTGGATCGAATGGGTAGTAGAATTCGGTTTTTATATTGCTTGACCGTGCGCGTCGAGCGTCTACAATAACTCCATCAAGTAGCTGAAAATCACTTGTTGAATCTAGTATTCGCATAATTCCTACGCGACCGACTAACTTTTTTGGTCGCTTTGATGATTCGCTTAGTTCAGTGTATTTATGGATAAAGACTTCCTTGGTCGTATCGTCCATTTCGAGTATATTTTGCTTTGGATAATATATTTCACCTGGAGCTATGTCACTCACTGTTAGGCGAGCGTAGTGGGACGGGAGGACTGGGCGTTCATTCATGATGCAATAGTAGATCCGCGATCGGATAGAGTCAAGCATTACCGTTTTGCTAGAAATGGTCGTATCTGTGGTATCATATAAACAATATGAGAGAGGCTAACCGACAATGAGTAAAGTTGCTGCATATCTACAAGAGCATATTCTGGGTGAAGTTTCGACAGACCCTGCTATTTTAAAATCACTAGGTACTGACGCAAGTGTCCTTGAGATAGTCCCGGAAATGGCGGTGTATCCACGAGTAACCAACGATATTCGCAAGGTGGCGCGTTTTGTTTTTCAACTGGCTGAAAAGGGTCATGTCATGTCTATCACGGCAAGGGGTGCGGGTAGCGATCAAACAGGGGCTGCGATCGGTAAAGGTATTACTTTAGTCATGCCAGCGCATATGAATCGTATTTTCGAACTAGACAGCAAGCAAAAACTCGTCCGCGTGCAGCCTGGCGTCAATGCCAAAGCCTTGAATGACGCGCTTTTGTTGCAGGGTATGTCGATTCCCGCATTACCAGTGTCAAGCGCCTACAGTACTATCGGCGGCGCGGTTGCTAATAATGCGAGCGGGCCACTATCGGGAAGATACGGCGATATGTCAGAATGGGTTCATCAACTAGAAGTGGTACTGGTTAATGGTGACGTATTACAGACCGAACGTCTCAGCAAGCGCGATCTTGATCGAAAAAAGGGGCTGCAGACATTCGAGGGCGAGATTTATCGAACACTCGATAACTTGATTGAGGATAACAAGCAGCTGATTGCCGACAAACTAATGAGTGACATCCGTGATAATGTGGGCTATTCTGCGATTACGAAGGTCAAACGCAAGGACGGATCATTTGATTTGACGCCGCTGTTGGTCGGTAGCCAAGGTACATTAGGGGTTGTGTCGGAAATGATTTTAAAAACCCAGTATGTCAGCACTCAGCAAAAGTCTATATTTATCACATTCGCCAGTAAGGAATCCGCACGTGACTTGCTGGATAAATTTGCCGCACTTGAGCCATCCGTTCTCGAATATTTTGATGGGCAATTATTTGTCGAGGCAGAAAAGCAGGGCAAGACGTATCCGTTTTATAATGCCTCTTCGGCCGCATTTGAGGCTGGCGTAATGATTGGCTTTGATGACTTCAGTGACCGCGCTCGGCAACATAAACACAAGAAGGTGGCAAAGCTACTTGAAGGTATTGAGGCGCAGATGACCGTCGAAGACAGCGAAGACGCTGGGCAACTTTTCTCTGCACGTGAAGTGACATCATTCTTGTTATCGCCCGTTGGAAAAGACACCTCGGCGCCACCTATTGTCGATGGTGCGTACGTGCCGAACGAACGGTTTGAGGAATTTCAAACGGCGGTTGCCGCATTGGCACAGAAACATCACGTACTGCTACCTATTCATACCCGTGTCCTAGATTGTATTGTGTATACACGGCCGGTGCTGCAATTGCATAAGGTGGCTGACAAGCAAAAGATATTTAAGATACTTGACGAATACGCTGCATTGGTCGAGCGTCACGGCGGTCATTTAATTGGCGAAGCTGGCGAAGGTCGTGTTAAAGCGCGATTTGCGCAAAAGAATATCGGAGAAGATGTTATCGAGCTATTTTCTGCAGTCAAAGCGATTTTTGATGGTCACAATATTCTCAATCCTGGCGTGAAGCAGCCCGCAGATCTTCGTGTGCTTGTTGCTGATTTGCGAACAAACTACGATACGTCGGATTTCGCTGATCATACTCTTTATACCTAAGTAGTTCTTTGCTATAGTAATTGGGTATCTACCCGACATATGCGCGAGTGGCGGCCCTATGAGTAATCGTAGACGCGCTAGCGTGAAAATGGTACATATGCGCGAGTGGCGGAATTGGTAGACGCGCTAGCTTCAGGTGCTAGTGTCCCTCGGGACGTGGAGGTTCAAGTCCTCTCTCGCGTACCATATAGAGTAGTCATCCGAAAGGATGGCTTTTCTATTTGGCAACTGGGAGTATTCATTAACCTAGGTGATTCTAGGTTACTTTCGGTATACTTAAAGTAATCGATCTATTGAATCCAACGAAAGGTAGAGACGATGTCCATCAACAATGACGATTCAACTGATGACGCGCGCCAAGCGGAAGTCGTCCTTGATTCTGGCAAGATGAAATTGCGAGGTGATGTCTTTCAGGATGCCGCCGGCAACCTCCTGTTAAAATTAACCGGAAAGCAGATTGACCGTTCGAAGGAATTACCTGGGGTGCCTGCGAAGAACAGGGACACCGCAACCATATGGGCGCAGATAACCGACCGGGATGGTGTTTCGCATCGCTTGCTGGAACAAGGCGAATCCCTGCTTGCATGGATGCGCTACAAACAAGCCGATGGCAGCTTTACGACCAAAAGGGCTGTTCTGTTCAGTCTAGGCACGGTTGCAGCGATAACGATCACGCATCGAGTTGTTCGTCACTACAGACCCCGCTAATATCTACGTCGAGCACGAAAGAGCCCCGCTGGTATATGCGGGGCTCTTTTTATTTTTCGGCAACGTATTCTATTCGAAATTCGCAGCAGAGAGTCCGTAGTTTACGAGTCCGTATGACATCAATCCAATCACGATGATCACTATCAAAATAGTAAGACCTAATGTAACCCATGAAAGTGGGTGCGGTTTTGGCTTTAATTCGTCGTCTTTCATTGCGGAGAATTGGCGATACAAAACGGCTTTTGAACCAGTATCTACAATCGGTCCGATAGAGCCAAGAGTAATGATATTAAGGAATGTCTGGGCGGCAAATGTTGTCACCCATGCACCTTTCGTAAGCGCCAAGCTATCTTTTATGGCCGCATTACCAGTCAGCTTCTTTTTATCGTCAAAGAATGACAGGTTGGCGAGGGAGTAACGAAATGCCATGATGATACCGGGAATAATGAACAACAGTGACCATCCGATTACTTTTAAGATAGTAAGTAGCTGTAGCCATACAAAACTCCAAAGACGATCCATAGTCGCTTTCACTGCTTGGCGAAAAGTTACTTCGCGGCCGTTGGCGATTTCTGCTGAAGTGTAGGCAAAGATACCAGCGACGATAGAGCCGACGACTAGTGCGCCGAACGTAAATATAATCGCGATTGCAACAAAACCGATGATCATTGCGAAATCGACTGCATCTGGTGATCCCATCGGTGTATTAGCTGGTGGAGTGGATGCGGAATCGCCAAAGTAATTGCTCGCTCCAAGTGCTGACAATACCGCCAATATCAATGCAGCCATCGGTGCTTTTTGAAATAGCAGCTTTGATCCGTCAACAGCTATTTTTAGGGGGTTATTAATATAAGTCATTGTTTTTGCCATATTTTTTCCATTTTTAGGTAGTATATGTTCATAGTATCACCCCAACCTGCCTCTGTCGATATACGCTATACTAGAGATATATGAGTAAAGAACAACACGAAGTTGGCGTTGGCCCACACCCCTTACCGTATCCTACGGATAGTCATTACGACATCGAGCTGTTGATCGGTGGTGATCGCCGCAATGTCGAAGACAAATACCGCTATTGGACGGTTGAGGCAATCAAAGCAGACCTTGATAAACATCGGGTGGATTTGCATGTGGCCATCGAAAATTGGCAACACGACATTAATATCGGCACGATTGTCCGTAATGCTAATGCGTTTAATGTTGCTGCGGTCCATGTGATCGGTAAGCGTCATTGGAATAAGCGCGGGGCAATGGTGACTGATCGGTATATGAATGTCTTTCATCACGCGAGTGTTGACGATTTCGTTAATGTAATGCGAACTGACGGGCGTCATATTATTACAATCGATAATTTCGAAGGTGCCACGCCGCTTTCTCGGGCTGATTTGCCACAGCATACAGTACTTGTTTTTGGGGGTGAAGGCCCGGGTGTTAGTGATGAAATGATCGCCGCAAGCGAGCAGATGGTAATGATTGAACAGGCGGGAAGTACGCGTTCAATGAATGTCGGTGTTGCGGCGGGTATCGTTATGTACGCGTGGGTACAGCGATATGCATTGACGGAAGCATGATACCAGCACATAATTAATACATGACAGAGAAGCTGCTAAACGATTTCGAGTATACGCCGCCTTCACATCATCTAGGAATGGCCGCTATTCACCTTGTTTTTCAGCCGAGCGATAAGCTTGAAGAATCACTAAATCAGTTTATAAAGCCCGATGAACGCCGAAAATTTAGCGGGCTTTTAAGATCCGACGAAGTAACGAGATTGCATTATACGGGTGGGGATGCGAGTGGGTTGCAGTATTCCGCATTCGACAGCTCGCTTGATGGCGTGAGTGATCGAACATGGTTGCGACAGTATAAGCGTGAGATCGAGCAGATCAAGTCCCAGGCTATTCCCGTAGCCGCCTACCGCCCACGAATGGAGCGAACGGAAACCGGCGCGTTATCAATCGAGCTTGCATTATTACCAAGCGAGGCAGTAAAAAGAAAGATAGGCAAGACAATTCTTCGGCCGCTATGGATTGACCATCATGACAAGTCCCCCGACCAGGTCATCTATGCACGAACTCTGATTGCACGCTCACTACTCGTCGACGATGAGGCTATCGGTGAAGCACATACAAATTTGATGGATCATCTGGGGATGGATAGGTCGTCGTACTCTCAAGAGATTGACCCGTCACACGAAGCGCCCAAAGCTCAGCGTATGTTTGTGAAAACAGCATTTATTAGTGACCGTGCCGTTTCGTAGTGGCGCGCCCTGCAAATAACCCGCTTGTGCTTGCAAACAGAGGTGAAATATGAAACGATATAAAGCAAATGAGTACACTATCATCACAGCCATACAAGGGCACGCGCGACTACTATCCAGCGGATAAACGCATCCAAAATTATATATTTACGAATTGGAAGCGCGTTTCGATGCGCTATGGATACGAGGAATATGGCGCCCCGATGCTAGAACCTTTAGAGGTGTATGCGGCAAAGTCAGGCCAAGAGCTGGCTGGCGAACAGACGTATGCGTTTACTGATCGGGGTGGACGTATCGTTGCTGTTCGACCAGAGATGACACCGTCAATCAGCCGCATGGTAGCTGCGAGGCGTCAAGAACTGGCATACCCTGCGCGCCTGTTCTCTATAGCTAACTTTATGCGCTACGAACGGCCTCAACGCGGTCGTGAGCGTGAATTTTGGCAGCTGAACGTCGATATCTTTGGTGCTGATGGGGTGCTTGCAGAATCCGAAATTATTGCGATGGGTACAGAGTTCCTGCGCGAGTTCGGTGCAACTGACGATATGTACGTCATCAAAATCAATAACCGTAAACTCATTAACTTTATGATGGCGCAGTATCTTGGACTGGATACGGTTCAGGCGCAGTTGATGATCAAACTATTTGATCGCAAAAACAAGATCAGTATTGAAGATTTCAGAGATCAAGCTCTCGATATCTTTGGTCCGGATATGGCAGAGTCTGGCATTGCAAAAATCTCTGCAATATTGAATGCGCATTCTATGGCTGATTTGCCACCAGAGATGCTTGAAAGCGCGGCGGTAAAAGAAGTCCAAGGACTGTTTACGCTATTAGAGGCTGCTGGCATTAAAAATGCAGTCTTTGACGTAACCTTGATGCGCGGCCTAGATTATTACACGGGTACGGTGTTTGAGTTCTTTGATAACCACCCTGATAACAACCGTTCGCTATTTGGTGGCGGGCGATACGATGGGCTGGTTGGATTGTTTGGTGCCGAGCAGATTTCTGCTGTTGGTATGGCGCCGGGCTTGTCGACGACCGAGCTATTCTTGCAATCACACAATCTTCTTCCAGCTCTACCTTCAACGACCGACGTGTATATCGCCGTACTTGGCGAGGATGCGCTATCTGGCGCAATGAAGCTTGCTAGTGAGCTTCGATCCGAAGGTGTGAACACGGAACTTGATACGACTGGTCGTAAACTTGATAAGCAAATCAAAACAGCCGTCAAAAAAGAGATTCCTTTCCTTG
>CBIHME010000038.1:0-6857 GCA_966210965.1 uncultured bacterium | reverse complement strand
GCATCAATTCGACTTGTCCCCTTCGTGCCGTGGTCTTGACGGTTTTGGGGATGAGATCGAAAATAATTATCTCTATTTTTATCTTTAATACTGTTTGTGTTTAATGTTTCCATAAACAACATTATACACATTTTAGTGTATATGTCAATACATACAGCTTAATTAACAGAGGTGGACAATATCGCTATGCGATTGCCGTCAGCTCGCCCTTTACAGCCGCAGGGACAAAATTACCCGCATCAACTAACTCCGCGATCTCAAGCAATCCAGATTGTCGATCAATCAGACAGCCGTCATCTTTGTATAGCTGGATACTGACGATGCCTGTCGAATCTTGGACCCCAACGACAATAGCGCCGGATAATCCGCTGGTTTTTACGTGCGCAACCGCCGCATCCCTGTCGCCAACACCACCATCGACGACACTGCGACCCTGCAGACGCAGGCCCTCAATAATCGCCTGTGCGGTCGACAGACCCGCAGGTACATACAAGACAACGACATTACCCGCCGTTGGTAGCCAATCGGCGACGGCTTTACCGACATTCCAAGAATATTCAGTCGTTAGACCGGTGTCATTTGTTCCTCGTATATCCTGTTCTGTAATCATAGTCTCATTCATTAACTCTATTATACCACCGCATGGCACTTGACATTTTATCATGCATATGTTAGTATTCGAATACAAATTAAAAGAGCACTTTATGCGCGAAAAACAAATACCATTCCCAACAGAACCTCGACTAGCAAAAGATTATACTGTCGCTCTTCAGCGCACAGATGCCTTCCTAGAGCAACGTAAACGGGCGCACGCCGAATTTGGCGACCAGCTACAAAATCCCGCGCCTGGCCTTGCGCGTTTTGTCATGCAACAAACAATCGCCCGTACTGCTCGCGCGATTAATGCGCAGCCCGGCAAGTACGAATCACTCCCGTACAGTCCAATGTATAACGAAATTATTGCCGATCTTCCCGATTTAAAGGAAGGTCTTGATAATCTTGATCAAAAAATTGGTAACCCGCAGGATAATAAGCGCAAGATTATCCCGTTCAACCACCACCTTAAACAGTTGATCAACAATCACTCCTCGACAACACCCGCCAACCTAGAGGGAATGCTAAAAAACACACTAGCGGTTAACGGATACGATAGTAACCTCCTAAATCAAATCAACCGACGAATTAAACCCGGCATGGAGCAAGAACTTGCCCTCGAAGCAAATCTTTTTCACCTTCCTGGCGAACCTGAAATCTTAGATACTTCCGTTGAGGATGAGCTGCGTGGAATCGATTATATCGCTCAGTTCCGTAATGGCATCGAAATGACTATTGATGGTAAGGCTTCCGAAGAGGCGGCGATCAAAGCACAGCTAGATCGTGATGCTTGGCGCGAAAGAAACCATATCACCACCCCAGACACCCACCTCATCATTTGGACTGGATATAATAAGAGCGACTTTATCCCTGATAAGATCGGCCGCGTCACCGAAGAAGCGCGCCTGCGAGAACAGCCTCGTATCAATAACATGGTAAAACAAAAATACGCCGAACTGCGTCAGACACTTGTCAGCCATTGACATAACTATTAATTTACGTTATACTAATTCAGATACAATACTCCAATTTGACGTATGGAGGTGACTGTATTGCGTGCGTTTGTTGTGACAAACCACCGCTTCACGAAAGAATTTCGTGAAGCACTCGTAGGGGCGACGCTCGATGCGACGCCACTCACCCTCGAATGCGAAAGCATCAATCTCGAAGGAACCACAGAAAAACAAACCTTCCGTGTCATTAGCGAAAGCGTGAATATGGTCAACGGACTGTTTTTCTGCACCGGCCACACCGGCACCGAGTTCTTTCGTCTTGAAGAGGAAATGGGTACGCTCATGCTGAGCATCACCTAAAAGCCTAGTCGACTCCGCGTCGGCTAGGCTCTTTTCATTTGCCGACGAGACGACATTTTTATTCTGATACAGGTCAGGTACAATAGACCGTAATGACTATTCGCTTTGCAAACCACGACGAAATCGATCATTGGAACGAATTAATTCTTGCCAACCCTGATCAAGGAAACGTCTTTCAGGGCGTAGAATTTGCCGAGCAAAAAAAGCTGGGCGGGTGGACCCCACGCTATCTGGTTACTGACAGTATAGTCATGACTGTTCTTGAGAAATCCGTACCTGCCCTTGGCAAGCTATGGTATCTACCCAAAGGCCCAGGTATCACTTCGGTTCGCCAACTGGATAATATTCTTGCAGATCTCACTACGTTCGCAAAGCAAAATGGCGTCTTCGCCGTCAAAATTGAACCCGAACTTTCCGACTCGGATGAAACACGAGCCGACTTTATGAAGCTACGCTTATTCAAAGTCACCCCAGTTCAACCGAATTTTTCCACAGTAAAGCTAGATATTTCCACAGACTTGGATTCGGTCATGGCGAGTCTCAACCAAAAAGGTCGTCATGCTATCAAACGCGCCGAACGTGATGGAGTGACCGCGCATTTAGTTGAAGCTAGTGATGAAAACTGCGAGTTGATGTATAACCTGCTGGCCGATACCGCCCATGGATCATTCCGGATTCGAAACTACACCTACTACAAAACGTTCTGGCAACGCTATGCCAGTGTCGGGCGCGGGCAATTATTCTTTGCATACGTCGACAACCAAGTTGTCGCCGGCGCATATGCCGTTGTCTTCGGCACTAAAAGCACCTACAAGGACGGTGCGTCGATTCGCGAACGCAGTGTCTACGGCGCTAGCCACCTCTTGCAGTGGCGAGTCATCGAATGGGCTAAGGCGAATGGTTCGACAATCCATGATTTTTGCGGATCACCCCCCGCAGCCGAGATCAAAAACCCCGATCATCCACACTACGGTATTGGCCGGTTTAAAACGAGCTTCAATAAAGAAGTCACTGATTATATCGGCGCTTGGGACATCGCTATCAACCCGACCGCCTATACTATATGGCGAAAAATTGGCGAACGCCTCGTTGTACGCATCCACAATAAACGCCACCACGAAAACTGGTATTAATCTTTTTCCGCACCGCCGTTCTATCTATTGACTTTTCATACCGTTTGTGGTAATATTCTTTCAACATACTCGCTAGCGTAAAAACAAAAAAATAAACATATGTCAGAAACGATTGCACATTTCCCCGCCAACCATCACCTCGACGCTACCGAGATCGTCTCTTCCCTTGTTGATACACCCGAATATCAAGATAACCGACACGAAGGCTACGCCGCCGGCCGCGCCCTGGCTCGCACCGCCCTTGAACTTGCCGGAATGGACCATAACGTCGATATAGAGGATACCTACGAACCACAACTGGCCGAAACCAACCCCGAGACCGCCCTTAACGCCCTTATTGGTACCCTGCCAGCTTTTGTTTACGGACTGGAGGGCATTCGCCATTTCCATACGACCGGCGAGTCATCGCCGCGCGAATATCGTGCGATGAAAGGTCGCGCCGCCCGCTTTAACCATTCGGTCAAGGCCATGATCGAACAGGATACATCGCTGAACTTTCGTAACGTCACCAATACCGTGACGACGCTTTACGGCGTCATGAACCGGGATCGCTGGGGTAATGACCGAGTAGGTTACGAAAAAGAGGCAAAATGGTTTAGTGGCCAATTTGACGCCCGCCTTCGTGGCATGCAACAAGAAGTATTAGCCCATCAGATCATCAACTGCATTAATCTAGTAGATCCGATCATCGACCCTAAAACGGGCAAAAAGCAGCCTCGCGTCAGTATCGACACCGACGTCAGTGTCGAAGACGACCTGCACGGTGCCGACATGTATGTCACGCTCGACGGCGTTACCTTCCCGATCGACATTAAAGCTTCAGAGCGCACCGCCGAACAGACCCGCAAAAAATCTACACATCCGAAATCAGTCATCACTACCGGTTTTACTACCGACGAACTTGCCGGCGCCTTCCGCGTGAACACTAAGCGTGCTCGCAAAGCCGCCCCTGCCATGCTGCAAAAACTATACGCCGCCCGCGAGGAATATCTCGCTCTTCAGTCAGCCGCCGCCACCGAGCTGGCGCTTGCAGCATAGCTATTGACTTTTTTAACCATAAGTGCTATTATAGACATAGACACTACCCATATCGGGCGGTGCCTGAGAACCCTATAGGAGGAAAGATGGCCACCCACAAGGCATCAGTGACCGATAAGATCATCACTGATATCCACGGGAGGCTTATCAGCTCCCTCCCCAAGTCCAAGCGCGCCGCAGCCCGCAAGGCCGTGGAAGAGCAACGCGAAAAGCACGTCTGGACCGACGCAAATGTTGATCCGAACGAGCAGCGCCACCTGGCGCACCGTGTCGCCAATTCCCGCCATCGCGGACACCCGACGCGTACTGCCGACAAGAGGAGGGGTATAGACGATTCACGTATGTGACGAGTCACCCCTTTAGGGATTCACCCCCGGTATGCTCATGCGCTGCCGGGGTTCTCCCATTTTCAGGACCTATTATACAGCGCACTTACCCAGCGCTACCACATACCCCACGTTAGTCCGAAAGGGCTAATTTTTATCTTTTGCAATAATATCACGCACGACTTCACCGTCGTTCCATGGTAATTTCTCGCCGTTCACGATACGGTACTGTTCGTGCCCCATGCCTGTAATCAATACGATGTCGTCTTTTTTGGCGATAGACAAGGCCTTTTCGATCGCCTCACGACGATCAGGGATCTCGGTGAGCATCGCGCTAGCACCAGCATTCTCGATGCCCTCACGGACCTGGTCGCGAATCACCTCCGGATCCTCGTTATAACTTTCTTCGTCAGTCAAAAAGATTCGGTCTGCTAATCGCGCAGCAATCTCGCCCATTATCGGACGCTTCGATTTGTCGCGGTCGCCCGTTGCGCCGAACACTAGGATAATTCGGTTCTTCGTCGTCTCTTTTGCAGCCTGTAGCAGCTGCTCGAGTGCATCCGGTGTGTGTGCGTAATCAACGATCACATCATATTCCATACCTTCAACAACGCGCTCAAATCGCCCTGGAACACCTTCCAGATTAGCTACGCCCTCGACAATATCGTTCAACTTAATTCCCAGCAGATACGCCACGCAGGCAGCGGCGGTCATATTATAAACGTTAAAAGTGCCCGGCAGTGCCGTTGCTAAATCCAGATTTGTTTGATGGTCAATCACCAGCTTAGCTTCGCTACCCTTTTTATATAATTTGACATAATCAATTCGCGCTTCGGCGTCAACGTGTTTGCCATAGTTCATTTTTAACGCGCCAGCAGGAAACTTATTATAATAGTCAAACCATGCGTCGTCGCGGTTTAAAACAATAAATTTCGGTTCGTTCTTGAATAATTTTGCCTTGGCGGCAGCATACTCGTCCATCGTTTTATGGTAATCCAGATGATCCTGTGTCAGGTTAGTCATCACCGCAACCTCGATTGGCACGCCGTCTAGCTTGTGTTGCTGCAAAGCATGGCTGGTGATTTCGAGGACGACAAAGTCTACCCCTGCCCGCTTTGCATCTCGAAAGAACTCCTGCATACGTTCAGTCGTTCCAACGGTCGCGTTCAGGTCATTCAGCTGCGTGTTGCCGTTGACTTCGATTAATGCCGTGCTAAACATGGCGGTTTTATGCCCCGCCTCTTTCAAGATTTCGTTGATGTAATTGATAGTCGTCGTCTTGCCGTTCGTACCCGTCACTGCGATAACCCGTAGACTGTTGGCAGGATTGCCGTATTTCAAGCTAATCAAGCGGACTCGTCCGCGGCGATACAACTCTTCTATACTATGCACCGCTTCTTTCGGTAAATACTTGCGCACCCCGTTCACCAACTTCTGTTTCATATTTCTATTTTAGCACTTTCGTTGAAAATCCCCGTTCTTTCAATGCAGTTCCACACCAGGCAATAACCAGATAGTGAAGCACCCCGGCACATGGCCGGGGTGGATAGGTAAAGAATGGATCGGGGCAGTTATCGAATCTCGATAATACGAATAATACTCGCTTCGTACTCAGCGACAAGCAGCTTGACGGGAAAATCTATGTGTCGCATTTGAGCGACCAGACGATCCGCCTCGTTGTCGAGCTTTTTTGAAGCATCTGCGAATGCTTTCGCGCGGCGTGCGTCTACTTTCTCGAGTTCCGCAACATGTCTTCGCGCCAGGTCGCGCAGTAACAGCATCGACACTAAAGCGCGAGTTTGATAGCGTGCATTTAACAAGTAGCGGCCTCGGTCACTCACTCTCGGTACGTAAAACTCGGCCCGCCGGTTGAAAAGATCACGATTTTTATCAACAAACGTAATCGAAAACAGCTCGGCTTTCGCATCAATCTGCTTGATATGATCCAGGTAATACCCGTCCAAGGTCATTCGCGCAATATTCTTCTGAATGTCACGGACAATCCGTGCGACTCGTTGCCTATTCAGTGCAAATGCAATCGACACTGATAGCGACGCAATGACACCAGCAACAACAGTGATAGGTGCGTGACGCCTGTGATCCATACTCTCTCCTAAGGTCCGGTAACACTCATTTGGTGAATGATACTGATAGATACGATATCACTTTGAGGTGTTTTGTCAATGACACGCTCGAGTTATGCGCGTTCTATCGGATCGAAGTAAGCATCCTTGGTGTCGATAAAGCAATTTAAATCGGTCTGCATGTAAACGCTCGTTCTCGCTTCGTTATTCACCAGCTCGTACCGTACGCTGCACGCCGCACGTTTCAAGTTATTTATTTCGAATTCATACGCAGACGTATGATCAATTTTATCGTAACTTGGTCGACCAAGTATATTCGAGTCAATAGTGTAGACCGGAGATCCACCATGATCGATCACCTCTATAATG
>CBIHME010000037.1:0-7164 GCA_966210965.1 uncultured bacterium | reverse complement strand
CCGCATATGATAAACGACGTTTTTTATATGAGCACAGCGAACCTATGGGTATTCTACCTCATCATCGGATGTATCGTCTGCGTTGGTGCTGGTCTTGGCGTCAAAATAGACAAAGGAGAAAACTGGAAGTTTATCGCATGTATGATTACGGCAGCCATATTGCTAGCCATCGCAATCGTCATTGTATTATTCCATATTTTCTAATGTTTCGCCCTCCGAGAGCGACTCCGAGATGCTTCACCAGGATGCGCTCGTAGAGAAATCTCGGGCAATTCCCAAAGCTATTTTCTTTAAGATATTTTTGTGAGTTGTCGCGAATGCATACGGACTTCATTCCTGCTTATGATTAAGGTATAATAGAGCGCAGTATGGAATTTGAGGACAATACACCTGTAAGCGACGAGGACCGTCGACTTGCTGAAGCAAAAAAACTAACACTGCAGCCGATGCACGCCGGCATCACTCCTGAATTATTATCTGACAACGAGATAGCGACACGACATATCATTGAACCGGCAATCATCAATACAACCAACGACACCGAACAAATGGCCGCGCGCGTCATGCCAACACAAAGCCTCCTTCAGTCGCAATCGAATGCAAAACCACAGACCAACAAGTTACTCGCGGGCATCATTGCCGGCGTCGTCATATTTGCCGGTCTAGCGACCCTTGCTATCCTGAAATAATCTCTTCCACTTCCCGATTGCCATAAATCACGAAACCCACCATTACTGGTGGGTTAATTTCGTGACACATATAAAGCTCTCAACATTTATGTAATTGTTGCTCGCAAAAGCCTTTTTGTTCTCGCAGTTCTAGAGTTGTTCTGAACTGTTTATGATTATATATCGAGGTCGTCTAGTTCCGCAAGCTCTTTTCTTGTCGTAATTGCAAGATTAGATGCATTTTCCACAGGCTCATCTGTTGAGTTATTCACAGCCTCGACAACATGCGATTCTGAGGATACCGCATATCCGTCAGCCTGATCATCATTATTGACGATTTTCAAGTTGTACCGAGCATTGTTCTTTGTCCCTAAAGCGCGTAGTAATGTTCGCAAACTTTGGGCGGTCACGCCACGTTTGCCAATCACACGTCCAAGATCTTCGGGATTGACCGTTAATGTCAAAAGCACACCCTTTTCATCGATAATACGTTCAACGACAACATCATCAGGACTACCTACTAATGATTTGACTATATACTCTATAAATTGTTGATCGATTGTTGACATGAGCTCTCCTGTGTCATGTTTATAATTTTATTTCACCAGCCACTAGATTACGCGCTAATAGAGCGCTTATAGATATCGTAAATCTATTGTAGCACGTTGTATTGTTTACCAATACTTTATATAGCATGTGTGAGCAGTATCACAGCCTACCTATTGACAAAATATAATGATTATGCTACAATGCTACTACATTGCCGGACAGTCCGATAATGCACCCCACAATCAGGAGAAGAAATGGCCAACAAGCAGGCTTCCAAGTCGAACAAAACCGCTCCAAGCGCGACGGTTCGTCGCGAGGACAAGCCCGGCTTCAAGAAGGTCACGCGCAACAAAAAGCGCGGCACCGGCGTCGCTCGCGTTCAGCAGGGAACCTCCCTGATGGACGCCATGATCAAGGGCGATCGCGGCTTTGACGGCGATCGCGCGTCGAGCCGCCCCGCCCGCCCCGCTAGCCAGTGGAAGGAAATCAGGTACGGCGCCACCAGGCCCGTCCACGAGATCCGAGCAGTTGATCGCCGAAACAAGATGGAGAAGGTCGTTGCAGCAACAGCTGCTGCTCCCGTCGCCGTCGCCGTTTCGAGCGTCACCACGACCACCAAAGCCCCTGAACAGCGCCGCTTCGTGCGTGCCAGCGATCAGTCGCTCAAGGCGCTCGAATACCCCCCGGTTGCCATGCTCAAACTGGGCTCACCGGAACACATCGTGTTCGGCGAAGTTCTCAAGGCCTTCCAGTCCGCGCGTGCAACCCAGGAACTGAAGAAGTTCCAGGTCGCATGCAAAACTGCAGAGGCTGAACTGGCCAAGACGGCGCCCGAGGTCGCAGCAAACACGAAAGTGGTTGGCGACACCGAGCAACTGGCAAAGCGAGCTTTGAACTGGGCATTCGACAAACTGTCCAAGCCGGGTCGCTCCGCCAAATAAGCGCTCTCTTCTCCTGTTGCTAGACAATCTCTAGTACGCCCGCCGGAGGCCCTCCGGCACCACCCCGCTCTTACAGCGGGGTTTTTTCATCCGTGCAAACAAAAAGCCCGGAATGTATCCGGGCTTTTTGTTTGCAGAAATACTATTCAGCAGATTCTTCAGCTACTTCTTCTTTTGGCTGATTCTTACGCAATTTTTCAGCGTTACGGATTGCTTTGGTCTTTGGAGCCGCAGTTTTTACCCAGTTAGGGAGTTTTACGCCGGCATCAGCGAGCAACTTAACAACACGAGGAGTAGGCTGTGCACCATTATCCAGGTATTTTTGCGCTAGCTCAACCTGAACATTAGCATCCTTTGTATGTGGGTTGTAGCTACCAACATAAGCGACAACACGGCCGCTTGATGGGTGGCGCTGAGATTCTTGAACGGCAAGACGATACACTGGGTATCCTTTACGGCCGACACGTTGCAAACGAATTGCGAGCATAAAATTTAAACTTCCTTTACTTCACTCTTATATCTAATCGTAGAATTTTTATTAGTTCTTGAACAAGTTTACACTGTTTTTGCGTTCGCGTCAATCTGTTTTGAGTGTTTCGCGTACGCTTCGAGTGCCGACTTGGCTGCAACTTGTTGCGCCGCTTGCTTGCTTGGACCACTTCCCTGGCCCATCAGCTTGTCACCGACAAAAACACCAAGCGTAAATATCTTATCGTGGTCTGGCCCGACCTCTTCAAGTACTTTATATACCGGAGTATGATTATCGATTCGTTGCGACACTTCTTGGAGGTGTGATTTGGGATCACGCCAACTGCCCGATTCGAGGATTGTGTCAAGCTTTGACAAGATATGTTTTTCGATAAAGACAGCAGCATCATCATACCCACGCTCAAGGTAAATAGATCCGATCACTGCCTCAAACGCATTTGCAAGAATCTGCTGACGCGCCCTTGTACTACCGTTTTTCTCACCCTTGCTCATGCGCAAAAGATACTCATAGCCAAGCTTATCGCCAGCCTCGCCAATACTCTCCGTACGCACCAATGACGCACGCCAGCTCGTTAAGATACCTTCTTGTTCGGTGAAGTTTCGGAATAAATAGTCCGTCACAACCAACTCGAGTACGGCATCCCCCAGAAATTCTAACCGTTCATTGTGTTCACTGACACTCTTTTTATGCTCGTTAACGTAACTACGGTGCGTCAGTGCCGTGATTAATAGATCGATATTCTTATATTCAAATCCGAAATGCTCTCGTGCAAAATCTTGGTAAGGGGCAGTCTGCATACCGCTCATTATAAATTCTCCTGTCGAATACGCTTCATGGCGAGCAGCATCAGTTTGCCGATGTCCTCGTATTCAATCTCGTCCAGCGCATCGTTAAATTTAAACCATTTAATGCCATTCATCCACTCTTCTTTTTGAATAGCATTCGTATCACCAACAGCACGCACCAAATAAATCTGCGTCGTCATTAGGACTAATTTATCGACACGGCGATAGCGGAAATGGATTTTACCCAACCATCCAAGCACTTCTGTATCATGCAAACCAGCTTCTTCGCCAATTTCACGCTTGGCCGTCTGCTGCGCAGTCTCACCAGGTTCGATATGACCTTTAGGGATCGTCCATCGATCTTTAGCATCCTGGATTAGCAGGACTTCGACATTGTTATCCTTGTCGCGGCGAAACACAATCCCACCAGCGGTAGGCTCGCGCACGATTTCTTGAATCGACGGTTTATGTCGATTAAAGTACTTTTTAAATCGCTCAAACTTTGGATTCTGCATCGTCTGATTTTCCTTCAATAAGATTTCGGAAGGCAGTTCCCAGAACGCCGTTCACGAACTTACTTGAGTTATCAGAACCAAAGGCCTTAGCCAGCTCGACAGCCTCGTTGATGACCACTTTTGGCGGCACGATATCGGCCATATGCAAAAGTTCATACAAGCCCATTCGTAGAATCGTACGGTCAATACGGGCAATCTGCTCGATCGGCCAGTCAGGTGCAATCGGCTGAATTTGCGCGTCCAACGCCACTTGCTGCTCTAGTACGCCGCGCGCGATACGACTCACAAAGTCCTTATCGTCAATTGCTGATTCGTAACGCTCAAGGTTACGGCCCAAAATTTCATCAATATCTACAGTTTTGTCTTCAGACTGAATACGAAATTCATATTCATAAAGGCTTTGTAGTGCAACGATACGTCCAAGGTGTCGGTTAGAAGCCATAAGGTTTGGTTCTTTCTCTTACTTAGTTTTGTTTAAGATACGCCTACGAATCGCAGGTGGTTATTTTGTAGCTTTTTTAGCTGGAGTCGTCTTTTTTACGACAGCTTTTTTAACTGCTTCAACAGCAACAACAAGTTTCTTCTTGCCTGTTTCACGTTTCGTTGTTTTTACCTTTACAGGTGAGGTGCCATTAACGCGGCGAGCCAATTTTAATACAAGGTGGCTACGGCGAGTACCGGTTTTACGCGGGCTACTCTGTTTTTTTGGTTGTCCCATGGAAAGATCTCCTTTTATAGGTATTTATAATAAAACTTAGGATTATTATATCGGACTTTCCTCTATTACTCAAGAGCATATTGACTTTTACAAGCATAAGTGATATAATGTTGCTATAAATAAGGAAATTTATTTTATGACAGAGCTACTACATGCGATGCCCAACGAGCAAACAGAGATACATCATGACGAGCCGAATTATGGGCTTCGGCGTGGAATGGCACTAAGTGGCGTTGCACTCTCGCTCATCGGCGGATTTGCCGGCTATAAAACAAGCGAACAGATCGTTGACCGTATCCTAACTCCGATTGAATACTCTTCAGATACGACAACCTATACCGTTCAGCAAAATGAAGGGCTTGATGCCATCACCAGCAACGTCTCCGGTGTCACCAATGTCGATTTTTCGCTCGTCAAAGAACACGTTCGCACAATGCCAGAGAATATTGAATCTCTAGCAGATGGTATTCAGCTGCACGAGACATTCGTCATACCGGCGGAAGTCAAAAAACGCTAATCTACGCAATAACGATGTTAACTAACCGGCCAGGGATATAAATAACCTTGGTCGGTACTTTATCTTCTAGGAATTTTACGACGTTAGGTTCGGTCATCGCCTGCTGCTTAATATCCTCTTCCATAGCGTCAGCTGCAACACTGAGCTTCGCGCGTAACTTGCCATTAACTTGAACGATGATCGTCATCGAATTACTGACAATAAGTGACGCATCCCACTGCGGCCATCCCGCCTCTTCGATCGAACTGCTATGACCCAATTGCTGCCATATCTCGGCTGACATATGCGGCGCAAATGGAGCAAGTAGACGAGCAAGCGTACCTAGGGCGTCACGCCACACCTCATCTGAAAAACCGTCCACCTTGTATTTATATAATTCATTCACATATTCCATCAGTGCAGAAATTGCCGTATTAAAGCTAAGGCGATGATGATCTTCGGTTACTTTTCGAGCCGTCTTGTGCTGCAAGCGGCGAACAGCGTCGTCGTTATTGGTATATGATTTTTCACCATCTAGAAATTCTTGATTAAGCACCCAGACACGGTTAAGGAAACGGTAGATACCAGCGATCCCCCGCGAATCCCAAGGCGCGTCCAGCTCAATAGGACCCATAAACAGTAGATAAGTACGCAGCGCATCAGCGCCATACCCCTGATCAATCACTTCCAGTGGATCAATCGTATTCCCCTTACTTTTACTCATCTTACTGCCGTCCTCGGCATTGATGTAACCATGGTACACCAGCTTTTTAACCGGCTCTTTAAAGTCGGTCAAGCCCATATCATTGAAAACGTGCGTCCAAAAACGAACATATAGCAAGTGTGCGACTGCGTGATCACCACCGACATAATAATCAACAGGTGACCATGCGTTAGCTATCGCAGGGTTCCATGCTTGTGAATGATTATTCGGATCGGTATACCGCAAAAGATACCAGCTGCTACACGCGTAACCATCCATCGTGTCCGTTTCGCGCTTTGCTGGCTCGCCGCAAGTTGGACACGTTGTATTCACCCATTCGTCTACTCCGGCAAGCACCGATTTGCCATCACCTTTTGGCGCATAATCTGCAATGTCCGGCAATCTCACTGGCAGCTGGTCTTCCGGAACGGCGACCGCACCATGCACATCACAGTGAATGATAGGAATCGGCGCACCCCAATATCGTTGACGACTAATCAACCAATCGCGCATTTTAAAGCCTACTTTCGGACGTCCGATCCCCTCATCTTCAAGCCAGGCGGCAATCTCCTCACGAACATCACTGCTCGAACGGCCGTCAAAAACACCACTATTTATCAATACCCCTTCGCCGTGGTAGACACCAGATTCTTCGGCGGGCTTTTCAATTACTTCAACAACAGGAAGGCTATATTTTTCTGCGAATGCAAAATCTCGTTCGTCATGCGCCGGGACCGCCATGACTGCACCCGTTCCGTATACCGAGAGGACATAATCAGCACCCCAACTAGGCATCTTATCACCAGTAGCAGGGTTGACAGCATAACTTCCCGTAAAAACCCCAGTTTTTTATTTATTGTCACTCATGCGCTCAATTTCAGACATTTTAACAGCAGCGGTAATGTAGTCTTCGACATTCTGTGCGAATTCAGTTGTCGCCAGCTGCTTTACGAGCAGGTGTTCGGGGGCGAGCACGAGGAATGTTGCGCCAAATAGTGTATCTGGCCGTGTCGAGAATACCGTAACGGCCTGATGATTACCGTCAACCGCAAAGTCTATTTCAGCACCAACGGATTTACCAATCCAGTTTGTTTGAGCTGTTTTAATTTTTACCGGCCAGTCCAAGTCGGGAATCTCATTGAGTAATGCATCTGCGTAGTCGGTAATCTTGAAAAACCACTGATTCATTGGCTTTTTGACAACTTCAGTGCCACAGCGCCAGCATTTTCCGCTTTCGACCTGCTCGTTCGCAAGAACGGTTTTGTCAACAGGACACCACCACTGCAAGCTATCTTTTTG
>CBIHME010000036.1:0-7193 GCA_966210965.1 uncultured bacterium | reverse complement strand
CCGCTGATCTTCGCCGCCTGGGCGATAGGATTTCGAGGGTGGTACATATTGGTCGGCGCGTTAGCGGCTGCAGTTATTGCAGGTTGGACCTCTCCTGATAGTATTGCGGCACAATTGCTCCCGTACGGTTACATAAACCTCGGTATCGTGTTGGCTCTACTGATGATCTTCTGGCGTGCATTTTGCTATTGGCGTGATCGTCACATTCACGTATTGCCCGTCACTGAATATACAGATGGCGCGCGAGCATTAGTCGTTGGTGTTGCGGTGATTCTTCTTGTTTTGCTGATGCCGATTAAACTTTAGTGATATTGTCGCAGTGATTCGATTGGGTCTTTGCGGGCAGCACGAATAGCAGGGTAGAGTCCGAATATCGTTCCGACTGTCATGGCGATGCCGAGGGATATTCCGGCAATTTGCCACGTAAAGACTGGATCAAACGGTAGGGCTGTACTGATGATAAATGCTATCAAATATCCGCCAATGTATCCAAGTATGCCGCCAACAAGGCTCATGATAAGTGCCTCGATAAGGAACTGCCAAACGATATTAGCATTACTGGCGCCAACTGCTTTGCGCAGGCCAATCTCACGAGTGCGTTCGGCGACGCCGACGAGCATGATATTCATGATTCCGATTCCGCCTACAACAAGTGAAATCGCAGCTATCGTTGTCATGACCGTTGTAATAGAGGTAAAGAATTTACTGGTCGGTTCTGCGATCTGCTTGCCCGAGAGTATGGTGAAATCTTTTTCGCCTTGATGGTTCGCAAGAAGTTGCTTGTTCGTCTCGGTGATAACGCCTGGGAGCTGGTCGACGGTGGCGGCACTGACGTTAATCTGCTGGATCTGGGCAATACCCTGATTGAAGCTTTTGCCGGTTTCGAGGCTTATAATGGCCGTATGGTCAAAGTCGACGTTATTATAGTTAACCGGGTTGTTGATGTGGTCAAGGATGCCGATGACCCGAAACGTTTGCCCGCGGTACATGAAATTTTGGCCGATTGATTGATCGGTTCCAAATAGGTCAACCGACAGTTGTCCGCCAATAACTGCGGTGTATTGATCGGTTTCGCTGTCTATAAATTGTCCGTCACGTACGGGGAGCTGGGCGATTGACTCTAGTGCTGGCGTTGTGGCGATAATAGTGCTGATGTTTGGTTTTGTGCCACTGGACGTTGCTTTGAGGCTGCCGTTCAAGACCATGATTGGCGCAACTGCTTCGACGCCTTTGACCGCCTCGACATCTCGAAGGTCATCTTCGGTCAACGTGCTCGTTGTGAAAACACCGGTCGTCGATGGGTTAGCGAGGTCGTTTAATGTCTTGTCCGTGACACCGGGACGAATAACGGCGATATTGCCGCCTAGATCGTCGATTTGGTTAGAGATGAGTTTTGTAACGCCACCGCCAAGAGATAAAATAGTGGTAATACTAGCGACACCAATAGCAACACCAAGTACGGTGAGTAAGCTTCGAAGTTTTGTACTGCGAAGTGAGTGGTAGGCGTTCTGGATGTGCTCGAATATGAGGAGATTTGTCATTTTTTTACCTGCTTCTTTTTTCGTGGCTTTGCCGGCTTTTTTGGAGCTGTCTTTGTGCGGTTGAGTGGTTTTTTTGCTGTCGCATCAGTAGTACTTTCTGGATGTTTTGTATCACTAGCGATCTTGCCGTCAAGCATATGGATCACGCGACTAGCGTAGGTAGTTAAGTTTGGGTTGTGCGTTACCATGACGATGGTATTACCGCGTTTATGTAAATCGGATAATTCTTCCATCACGATATGACTTGATTTGCTGTCGAGGTTGCCGGTCGGCTCATCGGCGAGAATAATTGATGGATTATTGACCAGCGCGCGGGCGATAGCGACGCGTTGCATCTGGCCACCGGAAAGCTGCCAGGGCATATAGTATTCTCGTTCGGACAAATGGAAGCTTTTAAGAATCTCACTTGCCATGATGAGCCGCTTGGTTCGGAACATGCCTTTATACGTAAGCGGAAGCGCAACGTTTTCAATAACGTTTAATCGGTTGATTAGATTGAAGCTTTGAAAGACGATGCCGATTTGCTGGCTGCGAATGCGCGCGTGACGAGCATTACTTAGTGTTTCGACGGATTTGCCATCCAGCAAGTATTCGCCGTCGTCCGATCGGTCGAGTAATCCAAGGATATTAAGGAGGGTGGTCTTGCCACAGCCGCTTGGCCCCATAATTGTTATGAATTCTCCTTTTTCGATCGTCAAATCAACTGCATCAAGCGCATTATGCTCGGCATCGCCTAGGCCATATTTTTTCGTAAGGCCGCGCAGTTCAATGACAGGAGGGGTAGTTTTGGACATCTCTTAACATTATAGAGAGGCGACGGCGGTAAAAGCAACCATTCAGAAGCGTCAATTATACAACTGGTGAATTTTATTGTATTTAAATGATAAGAATACCCAGGATTGAACGTACATATAGTGATGTTCTGTTAAAATAGGTAACAGTCTGGAGAGGTGGCCGAGTGGTTGAAGGCGCACGCTTGGAAAGCGTGTGTGCCAGCAATGGTACCGCAGGTTCGAATCCTGTTCTCTCCGCCAAATTAAATACAGTCCATTAGGGCTGTATTTAATTTGCGACGAATAGAGGTTTGAGTCTGCGCTACTTTTCGCATGTTACACTCGGTGTATGGAATATATACCTTATTCAAAACGAGAGACCAAGCAAGTCAGCGACGACTGTACCGTTCACGAGCAACCGTCAAATGATGAGATATTTGGAAAGGCGACGATTGAACTGCGCGGGCGCCACCCTGAGTCTGGCTGGTCGGTGAATCTAGAATGTCATGCCTTGCTGGTTGTCATGGCAAGACATGGCCGATACATCCCACATCCGGATACGGGCAAAGAAGCTATTGAGGTGAGTGCGGGCGGTGATATTCACATACCGCCAAATGAAAAATACGCACTTGAGGGTGATATGAAGATTGCTTATGTTACGACACCACCTTGGACCGATGAGCAGTACCGTACTGTCGAATAATTCTAGCCGCTAACAGCTGGTGCGAATTGTCAATGTGATGTCATCTGCGGAATATAGCAGGCCATCCGGACCGACACTTCGAACGGGTGAATTCCCGCTACTGCCGATTGAGCAGTCGTTATTGTCATACCAATAGTATTGTCCCCACGGATCTTTCTCGAGTGCATTTGTTGAAATGATTTTCTCACTTTTTAATCCAGCGATAATTTCTGATGCCCAACGCGAAGATGGCGGCATCGTCGCGCCGCTGTACCAATCAGCAGATAGGGGTAATATGCCATGTTCGGCGCGGTACATGAGCATGGCTTTTTCAATTGCCTTAAGATCTGAATTGACCGTTGCCGTACGGGATCGCTCTTGAATGCCATTGTAAGTAACAATCGAGATTGCCGCTAAAATGCCAATTACCACGATAACGATGAGTAGCTCGACGATCGTGAATCCTGACTGTTGTTTGTTTTTTGTATCCATTTGTAATTAAAGTATAAGTGATATGAAAGTAATGGTCAAAATATAGAAACAGGGTCTGCTGGGAATGAATAAATTTTTGATACACTATATATAAATGATGTTCAAAAAAATTCCTATCCTACCAATTATTGCATTTGTCAGTGGGTTTGCGCTGATGACATTCGAGCTAGCTGCAGCGCGCGTGCTTGCGCCGAGTATTGGCAGTTCGACGTATGTGTGGACAAGCGTCATCGGAGTGATTATCGCTGCGCTAAGCCTGGGGTATTGGGCGGGAGGCAGGATGGCGGATGCGCGCAATCGCGCGACGGATATTGCGTGGTTGTGCCTAGCGATCGCGGCGACAATTACATTAACTCTTTTGAACTATCAACACTTAATTGATACGACCGTCCAGTCGATTCAGGACGCTCGACTGCAGGGGGTGTATGCTTCGTTGATGTTATTCGCGCCAACTAGCTTTTTAATCGGATCTTTGAGCCCATATCTCGTAAAGCTAAAGGTGACCTCGCTTGCAACATCCGGACAATCATTCGCCAGCCTAAGTGCACTTGAGTCGATCGGTGGTATTACTGGTACTTTCATTACCGGGTTTATACTATTTGGGTATATCGGTGCCCGCGAGGCATTTGCGGTGGTGGTGGCGCTGCTATTAGTTAGCAGCTGGTTGATTATGCCGACGCACCGATGGATGGGGCGGTTAATCACCAGTGTGATAATAGGTCTTATTTGCCTAGGTTCGTTGCAGGCGGATAATAAGGGGCATATCGATACACCAAGCGCTCACTATTCAATATTTAACGCCTGGCTGAATGGGGCGCCAGTTCGCGGTATCGCGACTGGACCTAATGGAACGCAATCGGGCATATATATAAACCAACCAAACAAACTGGTGTTTTGGTATACACAGCGGATGGTTGAAGTTGTCGCCCAGGCGCCGCAACATGACCGTATACTCGTGCTAGGTGGTGGCGCATTTACTTTGCCGCAGTACTTGGCGAAAACCTACCCCGACAGTACAGTCGACGTTGTCGAAATCGATCCAAAGCTTGCCGATATTTCTCGGCAATATTTTTCTTATAGCGATCCAAAAAATGTAAATATGATTTTTGAGGATGCGCGTACCTATATTAATAAGAGTCAGAATAAGTACGACGCGATTCTAGTGGATGTGTATAGCGACTCAAGCGTTCCGTTTAGTTTGATGACGAAAGAGTACGGGCAGCAAATCGAACGCCTGCTCGCAGACGATGGGGTAGTTATTGTCAATATGATTGCGGGGCCACGCGGAGCATGTCACGAGCTTTTGACGGCACTCGATGCGCCCTATCGCCAAAGTATGCCGCATGCTATGTATAAGACGCAGCGGCCCACTGACATTAAATCAAACATCATTGCGGCCTATAGTAAGCAGCCCGTGCGATGGACTGGTGCATTGCCGTTAAAGTTAGGTTCGACCACTGCGTACACTGATAATTTCGCACCAGTTGAGCGCATACAGCAGAACTGCCACAACGCAGTCTAGATGACTAAAAGCGGTGTATTCGTTATACACCTACGCCCGATGGTGATGTGCCGCACATATAGCGTTGGTTTGTGTGAAATAGTATACAAAAACGCTATATATAGCGTTGTAAATAAGAAACATAACGCTATACGGTGTTATTGTGCTTACGTTTTGCTGTGTAGTAATAAAAACTTATAAAAAAGCTTGAAAAACCATATATGGGGGCATATAGTACTACACAGACACTACATATGTAGCCGTTCAATGAAAACAGACATTTTGCAAGAAGGATTTGCACGACCCCAGAGGGTATCTGCGGGTAGTCTTCTTGTGACACTTTGAGGGAGGTGTATATGTCACAAAAACATAATAATAGGGGAATAGAATGAGTACTATCCACGTTGTCAAACGCGATGGCACCCGCGAACCATTTGACGCGAACAAGATCAATCTCGCATTGGTCGCCGCAAGCGAAGGCTTACCAGACCAAATCAGCAAAGTTGTCCAAGTGGCAACCGAACTACAACTGACATTATTTGACGGCATCACGTCCGAGCAATTAGACGAAGCAGTCATTCATACAGCTCTACAGAACGTGAAGGAAGATCCTGATTTCGACAAGATCGCCGCACGCTTGCTATTAAAGAACATCTATAAGAACATCCTAGGCGATTACACGTCAGCGGCAGAGTTAAAGAAACTGCACGAAACAAAGTTTGCCGACTACATCAAGGAAAGTGTGAAGAGCGGGCTACTCGACGAGCGCATGAACGGTAAAGTATTTGATCTTAAACGCCTCGCAAAAGCACTTGATCCAACCCGAGACGACCTGAGTAAATATCTGGGCGTGGTGACCAACAAAAACCGCTATGCACTTCGCAAGCAAAGTGGCGCACCTATCGAAGTTCCCCAGTTTACCCACATGCGTATTGCTATGGGTCTCAGTTTCAACGAAGCTGATCCAACCGCGGCGGCTATCGATTTTTATGAGCACATGAGCCGATTGGAATACACTCCAGGTGGTAGCACCCGAGTGAACGCCGGTGGATCATTTCCGCAACTGTCGAACTGTTTCCTTGTTGAAGTGCAAGACGATATGGAATCAATCGCCAAAGGTATCCGCGACACGATGTGGATCGCAAAGGGAACTGGCGGCATTGGTATTAGCCTTAACAAATTACGCGCCTCAGGTAGTCCAGTAAAGACAACGAACACCGAGTCTACTGGTCCAATTCCATTTATGAAGATGATTGATACGGCACTCTTCGCCGTTAGCCGTAAAGGCAAGAAAGCCGGCGCAGCTGCACTTTACATGGAGAACTGGCACCTTAATTTCCCTCAATTCCTTGATTTGAAACAAAACTCCGGCGACCCGTACCTACGTACTCGTTTTGCGAATACCGCTGTCTTTATTAGCGACGAGTTTATGAAGCGCGTCCAAAAAGCACAAGATTGGTACCTATTCGATCCAGCGGAAACGCCTGATCTCCCCGAGCTTTACGGCGCAGAATTTTCTGCAGCCTACGCTAACTACATTAAAAAAGCAGAACGCGGCGAAATGCGCGATTTCCAAAAAATCAACGCCCGTGAGCAGTTCTATCAGATTTTGACTGTCCTTCAGGCTACTAGCCATCCATGGCTAACCTGGAAAGATACGATTAATGTTCGTGCATTGAATAATAATACCAGCACGATCCACCTTTCCAACCTGTGTACTGAAATCACCTTGCCGCAAGACAAAGACAACACCGCTGTCTGTAATCTCGTCAGCATCAACCTATCTGCGCACCTTAACGAAGATAAAACGTGGGACTGGGCTCGCCTAGAAGAAAGTACACGCAGTGCGATTCGCCAGCTTGATAACCTTTGCGATATTACTAATACGCCAATTCCTGAAGCGATGCATTCTAATTTGCAGAACCGCGCGCTTGGCCTCGGCGTAATGGGCTTTACTGATGTTATCGAGAAGCTTGGCTATAGCTACGAATCTGAAGAAGCTTACGATCTAATCGATCAGTTAACAGAATTTGTTAGCTACCAAGCGATCGACGAATCAGCTAATCTTGCACAAAAACTTGGTTCATACCCAACATTTAAGGGAAGTGGCTGGAGTAAGGGTATTCTGCCGTTCGACACTATCGACCAGCTTGCTGCCGATCGCAAAGTCAAAGTTGAAGTCAACCGCAAGCACCGCCTTGACT
>CBIHME010000035.1:0-7203 GCA_966210965.1 uncultured bacterium | reverse complement strand
GATATAAATAATGCAAGTATTGTACCCTTGTCAGTTTATTCGCATTCACGAAAAAAGCCGATCACTAGGATCGACTGTTTTCTTGGAGGGCCAGGAGGGACTTGAACCCTCGACACCCTGCTTAAGAGGCAGGTGCTCTAACCAGCTGAGCTACTGGCCCGTATGTGTGTAATAAATGAAATGTGCGGCTCGTATCATTCAGTCGTTGCAATCTAGGGTTAGAGTGCTGGCGCTTGATGATCGTATCGGCGTAAACGCCTGGGCAGCTGAGCGACTGACCCATAATGTAACTCTAAAGACTATACCAAATAGAGGTGGATTTGTAAATATCTACTATAGTTCGTCTTTTTTGCTGCTGATAAAGGCGCCCCACTGACGAATCAGGCGAAGGACGGTTTTGAGGGGCAGTTCGATAAGAAGATCTAAGAGTGTCGCTACGATATTAACTTTGGCGTATTTTTCGCTGATCCAGCGGCCGACAACGACGAATGGCATGTATAGCACGTCGCGAAGGATTGTGACTCCATTTTGATCGGCGTCGACAACTTCGATATCGCGAACCATTCGTGAAAGACGGAACCCAAGGAAGCTAGCAGTCGATAGGAAGATGAAGAAGATGAGTAGGTGAACGATCGAGAATCCAAGGCTAATGAGCCACCAACTAACCAGTCCAAAGACGCTGATAATGATCGCTGCGTAGACGATATTAAAGGCGATTCCGAACCGACCACTGCGGCGACGGGCGATATATTTTGCCGGCTGCCCGTAAAAGATTGCTTCGACGCGGTCAACGAGGGCGGTGGTGTTGGCGTAGCCCGGCAGAGCGAGCGTCAGGCGCAGGAGGATCATATACACAGGCGGGAAGAGTAAATTAATCAGCAGCGGCAATAAAATAATACCATCATGGACGGCGTAGTCGTACGGTACTTCGATAGCGAGGCCAATGATCACCTTTGTGATAATGAGGAATATAACACTTTTAATGATGCCGCGATTAATACGTTGGCTGATATTCTCGTATTCTTTTGCAGTCTGGGCTTCAAAACTTGAAAGAAAGTTTGATTTTGATTCAAGTAGCGCATCGACATTTTCATTGTCGCTTAGCATGTGCCGAAAAACACGCAGCGGTGCGCCACGGCGTGTGACGACGCGGGATAGTTTGTCGGTGATGTCAGCATCGAATAGCAGATCGATTTGGTGATTGACAGCAACATAGCTTTCGAGCGTCTCGGGGGTTTGTTGGTAGCGGTTAAGGAGCTCACCTCGAATCGTCGCATCCCCCGAATGAAGTAACGTCCGGTGAATTGCCACGAACAAGGCGGCTTCTGGGTCGATTCCATTTGCGCCTTTTGTGAATGGTTGCATGTCAACGGTCGCAATGAAATGGTCGAAACACAGCTGCGCAAAGATATTCTCAGTCGTTAGATTATGAAGAGTATCCTCGACGCGTACTGACAGAACGTCAAGTGTCCATGCGTCGCGAAAATGCGTGGTTTTTTGCAGCTGTATGTGCGCGTCGTAATACGACTGCGCCAGCTGATCGATGCCCGAAAGCAGACCATGTGGAATGCTGTCGTTCGCCAAATAACCCGCAAGCGTTAATTCGACGATCAAATCCTCGGCACTGTGGGTGATTTGCTCGCGGTCCTGGGATAAGAATAGGCGTTTGTAGAAGCGGCGGATTGCGCGCTGAAGAAGTAAATGTTCTTCGGCATATTCTGCTGCATTACGAAATTGCTCGTAGGCAGCAACGATCGATCCGCCACCGCCGACGACGTGGACTTTTTCTGCAGACTGAGTAGCCCTTGCCTGTTCAGCGGCAATGGCTCGGCTTTGTCGGAGGCTCGCAATAAATTGCTGACCGAGTGGAGTAAGATCGTTGTTCATATAGTGAAAAGATAAATAATAGGCAGTATTGTCTTTGGTTATTATACTACATCGCCCGCTTAAGGGTGCGACGAATTTAAATTACGCCTGCGGATGATTTTTTGCGGTATCTGCCGTAGTGATTGTGCGCCAGGTTGAGTGATCGAATGCTAGCCATGCATACCAGGCGATTGGCAGAAAGATTGCCCATAGCACAAAATATTCATCTTTTCCAAAACGCAGACCAATCCGGTACATCGCGATATAGAGATATACCATGGCGACGAGATTGATCAGCGGGAAGAGAAATAAGATCGCCAACCAGCCTTTTTGTTCGCCAAGCTCGAGTGTGGCCCAGGTGCTATAAATCGGCACCCAAGCTTTCCAGCTGGCGACCCCAGCCTTTTTGAAAATGCGCGCCAACATAATCGAAGTTACTACATAGGTCACAACGACAAAGAACAAAAGTGATAGCACTAGTACCGCCGCTGCACCTTCTGAAATTGTCACGTGGGTATGTGGCTCGTTTGATATGTGGGCGAAGTGCGCAAGTAAGGACATCTCATCTCCAGATTATTTTTTCTTAGCCTTTATATTAGCACGATGATAAGATAGAAGGTAATGACAAAATTATTAAGCGGCACCGAACTCGTCGGATATATTCAGGAACGCCAGGCTCGCCAGGTACGCGCACTCCGCCAGGCGTCGCGCATTTTTCCTCGACTCGTGATTATTAAAAGCGTGCATGCGTCGCCTGTCATCGATACGTACATTCGCATGAAGCAACGTTATGCCGAAGAGATATTAATCGAAAGTGCTGTCGAGACGCTTGCGGTGGCTGATATGCCTACAGCGATTGAACGATTGAACAGTGATCCATTAGTACATGGTATTATCGTGCAGCTACCGCTAGATGACCCGTCGATGACTGGCTCTATTGTCGATATGATCGCGCCTGAAAAAGACGTCGATGGGCTAGGGAAAGGTGCGCACTACGACAGCGCGACTGCAACGGCGATCAACTGGCTGCTGTCTGGTTACGCGATTGATTTAAAGAACAAAGTGATTACGATTGTCGGTAATGGTCGTCTTGTTGGTGCGCCGCTTGCAAAAATATGGCAACAAAGTGGCTATGACGTGACCATTGTTGATGACACGACGCCAAATATCGCCGATAGTGTATATGCGAGTGACGTCATCGTCACGGCGACCGGAGTGCCGGGGCTGATCGTTAGTGACATGATACAGATCGGTGCAACAATAGTTGATGCCGGCACAGCAAGTGAAAATGGTGTTATCGTTGGAGACGTTGATTCGGCGGTGTATGAACGCGATGATATTAATATCACACCCGTCAAAGGTGGTGTTGGTCCCCTGACGATTGCGGCATTATGCGATCATGTTATTCAATCGGCAAGTAAAATAGCTGAAGCTCAGAAATAATTTATTTTAGATTCAAGGCTTCTTTTGCTCGGGCAACGACTTGGCTGGGAGTAAGATCGGCTTTGACGATGTAGCTGTGAATACCAAGGCTACGCAGTCCTTTTGGCGCCTCTTCTTCGCCTAGGTTCGTCAAGATGATTACCGGAATAGTTTTGCCCCAGTCATGCGCGCGGATATCAGCGAGAGCTTCATCGCCGCTCATTTCTGGCATCGAAAGGTCCATCAAAATAAGGTCGGGCTGGAATGACTCGACCAGTGCGACACCGCGCTTGCCATTATCGGCAAGCTGCACTTCAAACCCGTCTGCCTCAAATTTCATGCGGTACATTTGGTTGATTACGGTGTCGTCTTCGATGATGGCTATTTTTGTCATTATTGATACAATAATAACATAAACACGAAAGATGACGTAAGTAATGCCGTATATGGAAACCAACCCGATTGCTCGACCAGACAGCAAATCTCCGGATGAGTCGTCTGTTACTCATGAAAACATGGACGCGATTGAAACATCGATTCGAGTCGAGAGGGTGCGTATAGCTGACGGGTGTGAGTATGAGGCTGGCCGTGCTGAAACTCAGGAAACTATAGCTCAAATTGATCAAATGCTCGTCGAGCACCCAGAGTGGCGAGCGCCATATTTTGATACGGCAACGCAAACGCCAGTGTTCGATCATGAGAATATCTCGGCAAAATTCCTATACGGGGGTAGTAACACACTGCAGGGGTGGTTTGTCGATGCGGCGCAGGCTCATGCGACGGCACTATACCCTTTACAACGTCCGCATGATGAACGCCTTCCATCCGGTGAAGAAATAGACGAAAAGTCGCGCGCTTTCTTTTATCATGGACTGGACGCCATCGGCATACGCACGCGGGCGAAAATAATGACAGAAATCTCCACTCATCACTTGCATGACAAGCCGGCAGCGCGTTGGATTAGTCTGGCGTGTGGCGGGGCGGTTCCGGTTATCGACGCCTTAAAAGCGAATGACGATTTAGCAATGATTCATCTTGATCTTGTGGACATCAATCAAAACGCATTGCAGTTCGCTTCTGATTTGGCGGCAAACGAAGCATTGCTGCAGCGAGTTCCAACGTATAATAAGGAAAATGAACTGCGTAGCTATACGACTCACGAGGCTAATTTAATTCGTGGCTTGATAGCTAGCGATAGTTTGGTTACCCAGTTTGGTGAAAAGAGTAGTGACATGGTGGATGCATTGGGTATTTTCGAGTACTTCTCAAAAAAAGATAGCATTACTTTTTTGCGGAATGCTTACCGCTTGGTTAGGGATGATGGAGTTATGGTTATTGCTAATATGTTGAGTGATCGACCGCAGATGGAGTTCAATAAGCGAGCAGTTGGATGGCCGAAATTGTACCCTCGATCCGTCGAAGAGTTAAGTGAGATTGTCATTGATGCAGGCATAGAACCGGAAAAGGCACGAATCATTATTCCGGAAGACGGTGTTTACGCCGTGATTGAAATTAAAAAATGATTGATGAGGGTGGGTTAAATTAATTATGGGTGTACTATTGATTGCTCTGTCGCTACTGAGTGGGATTGTTGCCTTTATTTTGACGGCCCTTGTTTTGCAGGGCGCTCGGCATACCGCAGAGCGCATGACCTTTGCGGTATTTACGGGCAGCATGGGCGCATGGGCTTTATTTGTCGGGCTATTCTTATTAACAGATAACCAAGGTATCGCTGAATGGTCTGCTGTGTTGTATTACATCTTTGCTGCACTATTGGCATATGGACTGTTGATTTTCTCGATTGCATTCGCTGCTCGCCTGCGGAATCAAAAGATCCAGACGAGGCTATACGTGACGCTAGCGCTGCCGGTACTGAGTCTGATTATCGGCATTGCTATACCGGGTATGCTGGTAACGTCAACGTCGATTATTGGTGATCATATCGTTGGCCTGCACCGTGATGTCTATATACTATACTGTCTTGTTTTTGTTACCTACGCTGCCGTTGCGCTGCGGTATCTGGCTGTATCTCTCAAAGGTCGATCGCCCGATCGCCATCCTCGTCTGATCGTATCGGCCATTGCTGTGTGTCTGCCGGTTGCAAGCTATTTTAATCTATTATTGCCATTGCTTGGTGAATATCGTTTTATAGGGGTCGGACCTATCTTTGTGCTGCCAGTCGCGCTCGTCTTTTTTTACGCTATCATACGCCATAGCCTTTTCGATGTCAGGCTGGCTGTAGTACGGAGCGTCGCGTACTCTATGATCCTAATCGCCTTGGTTGTCGTGTATTTTGGTTTAGCGCTATTGATTTCGACGATGGTGCAGGTAACCTTCTTGAATCCTTCGCAACTATTGATTAGCTTTATGTTGGCACTGATACTGATGGTTATCTTTCAGCCGATTAAAGCCTTTTTTAACCGGTTAACGAGGCGGATCTTTTACCACGACAACTATGACAGTGATGAATTTTATGCGCGTTTAAACGCAAAACTGAGTACGCCTGCCGATTTGCGGAGCCTATTAGAACAGGCGAGTGATGAAATTGGGCACACAATGCGTGCCGAACAGAGCTTCTTTTTCGTCTGGTATGGCAACGGCCGGCATGTATCTGCGGGCAGTAAAACGCATGCACGAATCACGGTAGATGACATTGCCAAGCTTGATCGTCATGTTGCCGAATTCGGGGATGCGACAATTATCAAGACCTTGGTGCGCGAATCGGATCCGTTATCAAAGCTGCTCGTAAAGGGTGAAATTGCGCTTGTTTTGCCGCTTCTGATCAACGGTAATGTGCTTGGGTATGTATTTCTCGGTGAGCGGCGCAGTGGTAATTATAGTAGGCGTGACATCCGTGTCTTAGAGACGATCGCCGATACTTTATTGATTGCGATTCAAAATGCCCTATCGGTTCAAGAGGTAAAAGAACTGAACGAGACGCTGCAGCAGCGCATTGATGAAGCGACTAAAGAGCTACGGACGAGTAACGCGCAGCTGCAGAAGCTGGATACGGCAAAGGATGAATTTGTGAGTATGGCATCACACCAGCTCCGTACGCCGCTAACCAGTGTTAAGGGTTATATTAGTATGGTGCTCGAAGAAGATGCTGGTAAAATCAGTGATGCGCAGCGACATTTGCTTAGTGAGGCGTTTACTAGTAGCGAGCGAATGGTGCATCTTATTAATGACTTCCTGAACGTATCACGTCTGCAAACGGGTAAGTTTATGGTGGATCGCCGGCAGATTGATCTTGCAAAGGTCGTAGGGCAAGAGGTCGACAGCCTTAAAACGACGGCAAATGCACGTGATTTGAAATTAAAATATCGCAAGCCATCACATTTTCCGATTTTATACATCGATGAGGGTAAGATTCGTCAGGTTATCATGAACTTTATAGACAATGCTATTTATTATTCGAGTGAATTTTCAACGATTACTATCGAACTGGCTATCGAAGATGGCGACGCAGTTTTACGGGTGCATAATGAAGGCATTGGCGTGCCTCAGTCTGAACAGGCACATCTATTTACCAAGTTTTTCCGTGCTACAAACGCTCGCAAGCAGCGACCGGATGGTACTGGTGTCGGCTTATTTCTTGCTAAAAAGGTTATTACTTCGCATGGTGGCAGTATGGTATTTGAGTCTGCGCCGAATGAAGGGACGACATTTGGGTTTCGATTACCCGTAAAGAAGTTGAGTGCAGCCCCGCTAGAGACGCAGGATTAATTAGACGATAAGGCGGATCATTTCGATGATCAGCCAGACGATAGCGGTCACGACACCACCAGCGATAAGAATAGGTTTAGCAATACGTTTTTTCTCGAACCACCATTGCTGTATTTTGTTGCGATTGGCAGCGCTAATTTTTGTCACCACTGGACGAGTCACGCTTGCGTCGGCACCGCGGTATACTTT
>CBIHME010000034.1:0-7428 GCA_966210965.1 uncultured bacterium | reverse complement strand
ATGCAAGTATACAATTACGTGCTTAGAGACTCAGACTTTCAAAACCTTGCACATCCGTCGGCGAAAGACCGCCTGGTAATAAATTTTCCAGACCATTCGGCCCTTGATTTAACACATTCATCACAAACTCACTGATAGCATATATCGCAACCCCACCCGTAATCAATACAATCGCCCCCGATGCAACGGCAAATAAGATTACTGTTTTAACTGCAAATTTTTTATAGCGTGCATATTCCCGCATTGGGCGCCCCGAACTGTCAGTCATCGATCCAGACATGATTAACACCAAATCAATGATAACCCACACACCAAACCCACCAAAAGTAAGCAGCTTGGCTATGCCAGTGCCGATTTTTCCTAAGTAAAATCGATCGACACCAAATGTTCCCCATAAGAAACTTAAAAAGAATACAGCCAAAAAATGTCGCTGCTGCAGATCTGACGACGCGTCAGTATCCGATAGAATAACGGTAGCAGTGCTCTGATCTTGTTCCTTATTTTGCATATGCTTATTATACGCTAGTTGCGCTTTGCCAAGTGCGTAATATAGGCCGCGAATATCGTCAAGCATACCGTAATCGTAAATAAGTGACCGACAGACCATACGCGGTAATTATTTGCACCGATGATACGTGAACTATCCACCCTAACAACAGCATCCGATAGTGCCGACAACGTATACATTTGCCGTTTACGATCAGAGCTGATAGCTCGCAGTGACGCATCAACCCGCTGGCGCGAAATTGCAAACGCCGGACTGCGCTGTAGCGTCTTTTGTGCGACAGGTGTCGAGGACCTATTTACACCAGCGATCGTTATCATATTTGCCACGGTTGGGTGCGCTGCGAATAAGTTAATCGCCATGCTCGCGCCCGCACTCTCCCCCACCAAAGTGACGTGGTGACGATCAGCGGCCGCGTTGGTGATTATCTTGCTGACTCGTGCGTAACGATCAGCGTATGTTCCACCCGCATACCAGTTCATCGGCACAAGCACTGCACTGACGCCAAAAAAAGACCACAGTTTTAAAGCTTTGCGGCGGTACACATCATATGCATCACCGAGACCTGGAATATATATAATCGTATGTTTCATATCTTAAAATAGCAGTCAGTCGCACGGTAAGCGACTGACTGATTAGTAATATGCCCCATTAATTAGCCGAGGCGCTTTTTATCAAGGTCTGCCTGCATTTCTTGCTCGACAGTACTGCTAACCTTGCCAGAAGCGCGGTCTGTACGAGTTTTCGCCTCGTGCATCATGTCTTTTTCTTCGTTCATTACCTTGCCAAAACGACGTTTGGTGCTATCAGCGAATTCAGACACTTCAGAGCCAACATCTTTCTGAATCTTGTGCATACTTTCTTTCATATGCGCTGCTTTGTCGGAAGCAGCTTTTTTTGCATCATGAGCTTTGTCGATGATATCTTGGCGAGTTTCCTTACCGCTTTTAGGTGCAAGTAACATTCCTGCAATAAAGCCTGCAGCGGCGACGGCGACAACGTTTGCTCCTTTACCCATAATAGCTCTCCTTTTTTGAATTAATTATTTATGAAATGCCCGTCGAGCTTCGCTAAACAGCTTGGCAGGTGCAAACCATTCTGTTGCTTTAGCGGCGTTCGCGAGTACCACATTTAACTTTTTCGTCATTTTTTTGACTTTTACCAACACGATGATCGCAGTGGCAAGTAGTACAATAATGACCGCCGATAATAACGTGACGACGACTGTCAGTAGTGTAATTATGGTATTTGAGTCCATCATGTAGACAACTTCTCCCTTCGGTGACTTAGTTACTACATACCTTCATAATACGTGAGATAGCAAAAGACGCTGTGAGATATCTTACTATTCCTCGTCAGTGACTTACTATTAGCTGAAAAGTACCGGTAAAAAAAGAATACCGACGGCATCGGCCGATTACAGCTGGCTCGCTAAAAATGTTTTCCAGAACACGCGCCAATCTTCAGCAGTTTTAGCTGAAACAAGCTTCTCGTGTTGCAACCCCAGTCCAGCCTTGGCGGGAGTTTTTGCATAAATACCGACAACAATACGCGAGCCATCTTTTAAAGCTGCTCGATAATTGCGCCATTTTTCCGTCTCGGTTGTGCTGCTAGATACAATTGCTACACCATTAAATTCGGTCCGTGATTGGACCGCCCTGAGCCACCGATGAAATGCTTCGTCTATCGTCGTCGGGAGCGTTTTGCTAACACCGACGGAAAACTCGCCTTTGTTGTTTTGTCCTATTTTGCGGCGACCAATTACCCGCTCGTAACGAACAGTTAGCGATTGTGCCCACCAGCCAGCAACATGGTAATGTTCGGCTAAGTTTACGGCGATTTCCTTATGCGTAAGATCGCGCGCGCCCATCTGCTCTAAACGATCCATCCATGTCGACCACGGCGCACCGGTAGCTTTTTCAATCGTTATATCAGAAATGAGCTCGCTCATGTCGTTATTGTAGCATCAGTCTTCGAAAGTAATCGAAAGTTCTTTGAGCTGCGCTGAGTCAACAGGACTTGGGGAATTCATCATCGTATCGACACCAGATCCGTTCTTTGGAAAGGCGACGACTTCGCGAATGTTCGTTTCGTTCGTCAAAACCATGAATATACGATCCACGCCAAATGCACAACCGGCGTGCGGAGGCGCACCAAATTTAAAGGCATTGATCAGTGCGCCGAACTTGGCATCGACATACTCCATGTCGTATCCAAGCGCACCAAACGCTTCGTACATAACTGCAGGGTTATGATTACGGACGGCACCAGAACAAATTTCATAACCGTTCATCACCATGTCGTATTGATCAGCGACAATCGCAAGCTTGTCCTCCGTGCGCAGTGCGTCAACGCCACCTTTTGGCATTGAAAACGGATTATGTCCGAAATCGATCTTCTTCGCAGATTCATCCCACTCATAAAAAGGAAAGTCAACGACCCAGGCGAGTGCGACCTTGTTTGGGTCTTTTAGGTTAAAGTGATCGGCGAATTCCGAGCGCAAGCGGCCAAGGACTTTGTTGACGATAATTCGCTTGTCAGCACCAAAGAAGATCGTATCGCCGTCACTAGCGCCCATTTTTTGCTGGATAGCAGCAAGTTCTTCGCTTGATAAAAACTTTGCGATTGGTGATTTTACTTCACCGTTTTCGAATGTGATATAGGCCAGCCCACCTGCACCTTCGCTTTTGGCAACACCCGTAAAATGATCGATCTGCGAGCGGCTAAGGCTACTACCGCCCTTGACGCAGATTGCCTTAACGACACCGCCATCGGCAATCGTATTAGCGAATACGCCAAATCCTGTTCCGGCGAGTGTGTCGGATAGATTAATTAGTTCCATCTCGAAACGCAAATCAGGCTTGTCAGAGCCAAATCGATCCATCGCCTCGTGATAAGGGATCCGTGGAATATCTTCTGTCACTAACGTTTTGCCACCAAAGCCCGTCGCCAACTGTTTGATAAGTGGCTCCATAGTCTGGCGAACAACTTCACCGTCTTCAACAAATGACATCTCAAGATCAAGCTGGTAAAAATCACCATATAAACGGTCTGCGCGCGGATCTTCGTCACGGAAACATGTCGCAATTTGGTAGTAGCGCGCAATACCGCCAACCATCAATAGTTGCTTGAACTGCTGTGGTGCCTGTGGAAGCGCATAAAACTTACCAGGGTGAACGCGTGACGGAACGAGAAAATCTCGCGCTCCTTCAGGGCTTGAGTTTGCAAGAATCGGCGTTGTTACTTCGGTAAATTCGTTCATTTCCATGTAGTCGCGAAGCAGTTTGTAATATTCGGCGCGTTTCTTTAATGTCTCTTGCATCTTTGCGCGGCGCAAATCAAGGTAGCGGTATTTTAAACGCAGCTCCTCGCTTGCCTGAGTCGCATCACTATGGATAGGAATAGGAAGCGGGTCCGAATGGTTAAGTACGCGAATCGTATCGACGACAACTTCAATCATGCCAGTTGCAATGTTCGGGTTTTTTAACGATTCATCGCGCTCTTTGATGTTTCCGGTAATAGAAATGACATACTCATCGCGCATTTGACCAGCAAGATCGAAAGCCGAGACTTTTTCTGGCTGCACAACCAGCTGCACGATACCAGTATGATCCCGCAAATCGATAAAGATAAGCCCGCCATGATCGCGGCGCGAATGCACCCAACCGCTAACGGTTACTGCTTGGCCGATATTGCTCGTGAGATCTCGTACTAATGTTCTTGTCATATTCCCTTTATTCTACCATCGTCACCCCTATAAGACCAGCGGCGGCTATTTCTTGCTTCTGATTGTGCGACGAGCAACGTGCCGGACATCGCTATGAGTGTCGAATTCATCTATGATCTTGTGGCCAATTAGCGCCTCGATCGTATCTTCGAGACTAATGACGCCGACCGTCTCTTGGTCTTCGTTAACCACAATAAATAAATGATGATGCGTGCGCAGGAATGCCATTAGGGCATGCTGCAACGTCTGATCCTGGCGGATATAAAACACTCGAGGCTCCATTGCCTTTTCGGCAGTCATGGTTCGCTTATTATCAAGACTAAGTAGGTCCTGGATGTGCAGTAATCCAATGACATGGTCGATGTCTTTGTCGATAACTGGAAACCGTGTATGCCCTGTTTTGTGCAAATCATCAAGAACGAGCGGCCCGAGTATCTCTTTGGCACCAATACTCTCAATTTGACCGCGCGGCGTCATAACCTCGTTGATTTTTCGATCAGAAAATTTCAGTCCATGCGTCATGAGTGCTTTTTCTTCGTTAGTCAGGATATGCTGCGAGTTTGTAATCAAATGCTGCAACTCTTCACGCGATTCCAACTTTGAATCCTTATGACTCGTCGCAGCTGCGTGGCGGATCAGTCGAAAGACTTTGGGGTATTTTTTTATTAGTTCGATTATTGTCGATTCAGAGTGCCGATACACCCGCTGAGATTGACTATTAATAAATTGCATCCGAGCAGCCGCGCCGTACGCCAGCGCAGCAAAGCACGACAAAAGAAGGCCTACAATCCACCCGAACCAGGCGATAGAAACTGCCGTGAATACAACGAGTAGTAATGCAACCACGATGCGCTGTAATGAGATGATATCTACTATCATTCGTTCGCGCTCCGCTGCGGCCATTGCAGCAGGCTCGCCGTTAGCTTGCCGTCGCTGTAACTCAAATTGACTGAGGGTGGTGCGCTTTGGGTCAAACCCACTGATAATCAGTATCAGTGCAAAAATAACAACAATCGAAATTAACATGAGTACTATCATATATACCCTTATTGTACCGCACATTTCCTTGCGACGGCACTGCTTTTCCCCTACACTTAAATCAGTAAGAAAAAGGAGTGTATTAGGTGAGTAAAAAAGCTTGGATTATTTTTGCAGCGGTCTGCGTATTGGTGCTTGGGTCGCTAGTCGCCCTGTCAAATAGTAAAAAAGTAAATGTCGGCGACGTCGATACCAATAAAGTGCAGATGGCAAGCGAGCAAACTGGCAATATCGGCGACCATGTCTTTGGAAAGGCCGACAGTAAGGTCATCTTTACCGAATACGGTGATTTCCAGTGTCCGGGCTGTGGCGGTATGCATCCGACAGTCAAAACGCTCATCGAAAAATATGATGGACAGATCACTTTCGTGTTCCGTAACTTCCCTTTGACGCAAATTCACCCGAACGCTCTTGTTGCTGCAGCTGCCGCCGAATCAGCTGGCTTGCAGGGTAAGTACTGGGAAATGCACGACATGCTATTTGAAAAACAAGATGCCTGGAAAAATGCGTCCGTCAAGGATCGCATTAACGTCTTTAGTGGTTACGCAAAAGACCTAGGCTTGGATGAAGCGAAATTTAAAACTGATATCACAAGTGAGAATGTATCTAAAAAAGTGAGCTATGATTTGGCGCTAGGCAAGAAGATTAATGTCAGCAGTACGCCGACCTTTATTCTTAATGGCAAGGAGCTCGGTAACGATACCTGGGGCGATCCGGCTAAGCTGGAAGCGGCAATCGTCGATGAGCTAAAGAAAAATAACATCGCTCTACCAGCGGCAAGCGAAAAGTAACGTACATGCGTATAAAAATACCCCGCAACCGCGGGGTATTTTTATACACTAAAAGTCCTTTTATATCTCGCCGGGCGTTTCAGTTGGAGAGGCGTAATGTAGCGTCCGCTCCTTGAGCATACTTACCAATGCAAGCGCAAGAAGCATCATTGTCGACGTAATCATAAATATGACGTGCAAGCTGCCCGTAAAAGCATTCACTAGCTTTGTACTATACGCATTCTGTTTATCTGTAAAGTTATCCATTACTTGCTGTTTCTGTGTAGCGGGCAAAGCGACATTTGTCATACTTTCGGCAAAACCTTGATTAATCTTATCCTTCGTCGTCGGCATATTGAGCGCCAGTAACGTGTTCGTATCATTCGGATTACTAATAAATTGACTGGCAGACGGCGATTGTCGAAGTGCTTGAACGTATGCATCCTTGTTCATGTCGCCAAGGTTATTTCCGATACCAAGTGTCAGCATGCTTCCAAATACGGCCACACCGATTGTCGAGCCAAGACCACGGAATAATTGACTTGAGCTCGTGGCAACACCAAGATCTTTTTGCTCGAACTCGTTTTGAATGGCAATATTCATCAACGGCATCGCAGCACCAATACCTGCACCGACAAAGAAGATGATGATTGCCTCGTGGATGTAAGTACTGGTTGGCGTCAGCGTCACTAGCGAACCTATCGCGAGACCCGCGACGACAAATCCACCAACCATAAAACGTTTATATTTTCCGTATTTCGACACTAATTGACCAGTGGTTATACTGACCAGCATAAGGCCGGCAATCATCGGCAGCAACATCAGGCCTGATGTTGTCGGGCCTGCCCCATACACCTGCTGGTTAAACTGGGTCAGATACAAAATCGAGCCAATCATTGCCGCACCCACAAATGTCGCGATGCCCGACAAGATAAGGAAATTTCTATTTTTAAAGAATGCCAAATCAAGAATCGGTTCTTTAGAACGTCGTTCGACGGCAATAAAAGCGACAGTAGCGCTAATGACAATTGCCGCCATAATGACACGGAGAGTCGTCAAGCTCATCCCGGTACTCGCCAGAAGATCAGCAAAGATATGCTCGGTATTGTCAACAGCAAGCACTAATGTCGCTAGTGCCAAGGCCAGCAATGCCGCTCCCCAGTAATCCACTTTAGGCTTATCTTCGTGCTTGAGCGTCGGACAGTAGATGGCGATCACGATGAATGCAGCGATCGCAATCGGAACATTAATATAAAAGGTCCATCGCCAATCGGTCGTAACGCCAAGGATCTGATGCGATTCGGTCAAGAATCCACCCAACAGCGGACCTACGACAGACGATACGCCAAAGACCGCGCTGAAATAACCCAGCGCCCATGGCGTGGCGG
>CBIHME010000033.1:0-7635 GCA_966210965.1 uncultured bacterium | reverse complement strand
GTAGCAGCGACAAGAATTGAACTTGTGACCTCGAGCTTATGAGTCTCGCGCTCTAACCAACTGAGCTACGCTGCCATATAAGTACTGATTGATTGTAACAAATGATAACAAATATTTCTAGAGGTGTTACGGGCGAGGTGGTCTGAATGAAATGTTAGGTGATTGAGGACCGATGTTTTTTTGTCGGATAAAGCGAAGTGCGGCCCATATTACAGCGGCGATTATGCTGGCGATGCCGCTAAATAGTGCCAGCTTGGCGGCAATGTCGATAATAATAATTTTTATGAGCGGTACAACGATATCCCCTATTTTTGCGGCGAATATTTTTGAGAGATCAAAATAGTTATTATGTAAGACGAATATGACGATGACGGTTGTGATGACGGTCAGTAGCATGCTAAAGAACACTCGGCGCGACAGACGGATAGCGGTGGCTATTTGACGATTGGACGGCATTGTATAGACGGCTGCAGCGGCGCTGAGAATAATGACAATCGGTAAAATAATGAACAGCAGGTCTGCGGTTTTGCGTAGATTAGGCAGCTGGGAGAGTGATGGTGTGCCGGGCTGTTGGGCACCTTGCGAAAGACTAGCTGGTGTAATAGGGGTGGTGAACATCCCTGACTCGTTAATGCTTTGACTTGTCATTTGCAAGGCAAGCTGCTCGGTGGTTATGTTAGCTGGCCGGCATGTCTGTGTGCCAACTGTTCCGCAGATAGGCAACGCAGCAATTTGTGGCTCGAGTGCTTTGGCAAGTTGTTGGATGAACGTGTCGCGTTTTTGATCGATTGGGATGGAAAAAGTGAATGTTGCCGCCTTGCCCTCTATCCAGTCGTAGCTACTGTCGATAACTGTCTCGACTTGTTGATGAACGTAATCCGGGGGAAAGGTTGCACTTAGCGCTGTTTTTATCGTTTCTGTCGTAGGGTTGATCGGAGACTCGCTTGGCTGGACGGGTTCGCTTGAGGGTTGAACGAGTGATGCGATCAGATTGTTCTCGTAAATTTTACTGTCGCTCAACCAGCCTTTGACAACGGCTCGATCCATTACCGTTTCTTGGAGAGTGAATAAATAGACTAATCCAACGATTGATGTGGCACAGACGAAGGCGGCAAGACCGCTTAAGACGCTTCGGAAGATCTTCATGACAATAGTGTACCTTGTTTTGCAGATTATCGTAAGAGATTTGCTTATGCTTGTAGCATTTTCATTAAGTAATTATGCTGAATCTATGACTGAGAAAAAACAATATGTATGGGACGATCGCGCGCCAGCTTATCTTAAGTCGGGCGATCTTGCGGTTGCAATTGCCCGACAGCACCACGGCATTGATATTGATGCAACCACCCACCAGCGGTGGAGACAATTAATGGGGCTAATGCGCGAAATCGATACATGGGTAGACGATACAGACGTGAGTTCACAGGAGGTGTATGAGGGGCTGCGAGGCTTTGATGATTTCAAGGAGCTTTATCCAGAGCTTGCGCCAGATAGTCTTGGACTAGATGCGCAGCATGCATTGCTCCAACGGACGGCGAAAATCCTGCAGCTGGGTACTTATATCGCGCAGACCGATTCAGTCGAACGGTTCGTCGCGCTGCGCATTGCAGAGGCTCGTGAATCGGTAAACTTATTTGAGGATACGGCGACACAACATGTCGCCGAGCAGCCTCAGTTCACATCCGAATTTATGCCGACGCTTCGATCGTTGGGTGAGGCGGCAACTTTATGGGATTCACTAATTGATGGCAGGCATGATACTCGAATAGGCAAACAATTATTAACTCCTAGCCAGGAGTATTATGCGAAAGTAACCGCCGCTATGCTCCAGCGTGCCAAGTTGGGTGGCGCGGCACTACTGCATAGGGGTCCTTTATTGCAGGTTGGTATTAAAGGTGGTCTTCGCGTACTTAATAGGATCGATCATGGCATTCCTGAATATTCGACATTGCATAATATGCCCTGGTTTTTCAAGCGTCACGATGCTAAATAGACTAGAATGAGGGGATGAAGCTCGCTCGACCGAAAATATCTGCCAATCTGACGGAAGCAACTATTGAAATTATGGTTGATGATGGCGGATTAGAATCCGCACACCTGCGAGATGAGGTTGCAGCGAACTGTAATATCGCCGCTGCTCATCTAACGGATGTGTTAATCGAAGATGTGCATCTGGTTGGCGCACATCTAGGTCGCATCGTTGCGAGGGATGTTCTCATGCGCCGCTGTGATATTTCGTCGGCATCCTTAGATAACGGCATGCTGGTGCGTGTAGAGTTTATTAATTGTCGCATGACAGGTGTGGACTTTAGCTATACGAGTATTCATGATGTGACGTTTAGGGATTGTCAGATGGATAGGGTGACCTTTACGAAGGCAAATTTGCGCAGGGTGGAGTTTACGGGCTGTTCCCTTGAGGGCGTGAATTTTTCAGTAGCAGACTGTACCGACGTTAATCGTTAATCTATATTGCTTTTATATAGAAAAAGTATATAGTATATTTAGCGTCTGTTTGATTATGTAACTACTTAGGGGGCTGTAGGCATGACGTCGTACCTAGAAAGTACCGAATATATCGGCATTGCTGATATAAAAAGAGTGACTGATTCGATGTTTCCAACGGATGATGACTTGGCCAATTGGCTAACGAAGATTTTACTACGCGATTCGGAGTATTTTCGGCTGAAATATCCAGGGTGGGAGATAACGGGCTGTGAATATGAGCTGGAGATCCGCCATGTCTACACTGGCGAGACTCGACGAGAGTGGGTTAAAAATATCGAACAGGGGGCGTATGATATTGACGATTTGTTAAATACTCGCCTCTGGTTGATTGGAGCGGAATCGCTAAGCAACAGCTACCACAAGTTGTTCGTTCACGACCCGCACTGGCGCTGTCCTGACGCTACGAACCACGAAAAGTGGCTAGTGAAGCAGCCGTATGCACAGCTGTGGATCGATCGCTTGGTGGGGGGCGGAAAACGCTCCGATTGGGAACGACGTACAAGGGTTCAGGGCATTAATCCTTGCGTTTATTCCATTCTTGAATGGTTGATGGTGTCGGATCATCGACTGCATCTTTAGGAACGGTCACTAATGCCGACCGCACAGTTTTTTGTGCGGTCGGCAATACACCTATGAACTGGAACTGTATCGTTTAAGTTTAAAGGTGTATACTTAAAAGTACTTCCGCGTGATACTCACTGGCTGTCATTACAGCAAAGCGTCCCTCACGAATGGATCATTCAATCGTCTTCGATTTTTTACTAGAAACGGGTATAAAAGCGGGCGATACAATCAAAAACGTTTCTCAAACTATAATTTTTGAGGATTTTTGATATGAATGACGAAACTTTACTGAATGAACGAATTGAAGTAATTGCCGTTTTTGGCGAGGGCCTAAACCCCTGTCGCCCGGTTCGCTTTCGACGGGCTAGTGGCAGGGAGGTTGAGGTGACGGAGATAGGACTGCGTCATCCGAGCGTTCAGGGGAAGCGTATGATTCATGTGTTTGATGTGACGGATGGCGGAGCGGATTATCGCCTAGAGTTTGATAGCGAGCGCTTAACCTGGCACCTAACCCGCGAGGCGGATCACTATGAATAGCAGTTATAATACCGAGCGGCCGCTTGTGATGCATATCGATTTGAATTCATGTTTTGCTACCGTTGAACAGCAGTCGCGCCCATTACTTCGCGGCCGACCAATCGCTATCGTCAATCGGCGAACGGAAAACACCGCAATTATTACGGCTAGTTACGAAGCGAAAAAGTATGGGGTGAAGGTAGGGATGCGCTTTAAAGAGGCCAAGCTACTCGTTCCAGACCTTATACCTATCGAGACCGATCCGGCAAAATACCGATACGTGTATCACAGGATGATGGATATGATGAAGCAATATTCGCCGCATGTCGTCATGAAAAGTATCGACGAGGGAGTGATTGATTTTAAGCATGCAACCGGGCAAATGCAATCGCGCGACCTAGAGGATATCGGCAGGGAAATAAAGCAGCGTATGCAGGATGAAATCGGCTGTGCAATGCGGTGTAATGTCGGCATAGGAACTAATCGGTTCTTGGCAAAAACAGCCGCAGGGCTACACAAGCCGGATGGTCTTGATGTCATTACGCACGAAAATCTACGCGCGACGCTTGCAACCATGAAACTGACTGATTTAACCGGTATCGCCTATCGCAACGAACAGCGCTTGAATGCCGTAGGTATCGAAACACCAGTCCAGTTTTTGGATGCGAGCCCCGAGACGCTCCATAAGATGGTATTTAAAAGTATTTGTGGTGATGAGTGGCATCAACGGCTGCGTGGTTACGAGGTTGATGATCGTATTTTTGATCTCAAAACGGTCGGTCGTCAGTATGTGCTAGAGAGTCCGCACTTGTCTGATAGTAAGATATTGCAGCGCCTGCATCATTTGTCCGAATCAGTCGGCGCGAAACTGCGTAGTCAGGATAAGGTTGCTCGAGGGGTGTTTGTATATGTGAAAACATATGAACGAAAGTACTGGCATGCCCGTCGAATGTGCGAGATGCCGTTTTTTAGCAACCAGGCAATCTATGCACTTGCAAGCCAGCTATTTGCGGGCGCACCAGCTAATATCCGTGAGATTGGTGTCAGCTGCTACGAATTAAGCGATGATCTGGATCCGCAGCTTAGTTTATTCGGCGATAAAATCGCCATCGACAAGCAGCTCGTCAATGCGATTGACGAATTGAACGACCGATACGGCGACCGGACGATTCATGCTGCTGATACTCTTGGCACGGGTATGTATGTCAAGCAAAAGATTCCCTTTGGCAGTACGCGATATTTGTAGGCTGCGACAAGCCTGCTATAGTAAAAGCATATGCAGAGTGGGCAAAAACAAAAAGGCTTTACAATCGTCGAACTGTTAATCGTCATCGTCGTGATCGGTATTCTGGCGGCCATTTCAATTGTCGCGTATAACGGCGTTCAAGAGCGAGCGCGCATGTCAAGTGCGCTGGCCTTCGAGGCGCAACTGCAAAAGAAATATCTGATTGAGAGTACGGGCGTATGGGATTTTGACGAGTGTAGCGGAACAACTGCAAGAAACCGCAGTGAGACGAATACGAACGATGCAATTACCGGAACGGCAACATGGATTACCGATACGGCAACTGGACGAGGGTGTGCGCTGCGCTTTAACGGCGCGACGCGCATTGAAACGCAGGCAAAATTAGGTTCACAGTACTACGTGAAGGGTGCGTGGGTGCGAATCACTGCCGCAAGTTGCGGAAGTTATAATGTGATTTCTCAGGCGGCGACGGGCGGAGCGGTTGCGGCGTTTTATGTACCGGGTGCAGCATGTCGGCCAAACGCAGGACATAATGGAGCATGGGGAACGGTGCAGGGACCGCAATCGGTTAATGATGGTAAGTGGCACTATCTGGCGGCTATTTGGGAGAACAGCACACTGAAATTATTTGTCGATGGTGTGATGGTGCATTCGGCCGGCAGTGTTGCGCCAACGACTCCGGATGGCTTTGTAGCGATTGGTGCGCATGGCGGTGGCAGTTATATGACCGGTGATATAGACAATCCCTTTGTTGCGTCGCAGTAGTTTATACTAAGAGATATGGATAAAAAGGCAATACTATTTTTCGCAACAATTTTTAGTATTGTTGGCGCGTACATTCCGATGTTATTTGGTGATACGGACCTGTTGAGCGGCTGGAGTATTCTCGGTGGATTTATTGGTGGTATTTTTGGTATTTGGGTGGGTGTTGTTGTCTTAAAGCGATGGGGGTAGGTTCGCGGTGAAATATCTGGTCGGTATTAGCGGTGGGATTGATTCGGTAGTCCTGTTGCATAAATTGGTGGCCGGCGCAGAGCATGAACTGATCGTCGCGCATTTTGATCATGGTATTCGTCGTGATTCAGCTGACGATGCACGATTTGTTGCCGGGCTGGCCGCGCAGTACGGCTTACCTTTCGTGTCTGAACGCAAAGAGTTAGGTCCCAACGCGAGCGAAGACCGAGCGCGTCGCCACCGATATGCTTTTTTACGCAAACTAGCTCATGAGCATCAGGCGGTTATCGTAACTGCTCATCACAAAAATGACATTATCGAAACGATTGCTATTAATATAATGCGCGGAACGGGCTGGCGGGGAGTCGCCGTTATGCAAACAGCGGGGATTCTTCGGCCGTTGCTCGATACAAGTAAAGCCGAGATTCGTACCTATGCCTTAGCAAATCGCTTGGAGTGGACTGAAGACAGTACTAATTCCAGTGACAAGTATCTGCGCAATCGATTGCGCCGCCTCATTAATAATCAAATAACAGCAGACGGGCGGCGATTGCTACTAGACATATGGCAGCGCCAACTGGTTTTGCGAATGGCTATCGAGGACGAGCTGGTAAAAATCGGACCAGAATATGGTCATTCGAGGTACTTTTATACGCTGATCGATGAAAAATCGGCAGCCGAACTCTTGCGTGCGACGATTATGGCATCGACGCAGACAAGCCCGACGCGTCCGCAATTGACGCGAGCAGTGCTAGCGATGAAGACTGCGCGCCCTAACACAACAGTGGAAATTGGCGATGGCGTCAAATTATTGTTTAGCGTACGTAGCTTTATTGTTGAAACCCCTTAGCGGTGGTATTATTAATAGAGTGATATTTTCTTATATGAATCTGATTTGAAAGGATAATTAAAATAGGTTATGGCAACACAACAACAACCACCAAAAAAGAAATGGAATAACATCGTCCGATTAGGCCTGTTTTGGGCGATTCTGGTATTTACTGTTCTGACGATCGTTGCGGTAGCCACCCCTAGTGAGGACCTAAAGAGTGTCCCAATTACGGATGTTATCAAGCGGGCGAACGAAGGCAAGATTAGCAAAATCGAGGTGCAGGAAAACGACCTCAAGGTGACACCGAAAGGTGAGGATAAGCCAACCGAAAAATCTCGAAAAGAAGCGGGCAGCAGTCTATCTGAACAGGGTCTTGATCAAAGCAAGACTGAAGTGACCGTTATTCCGCCGTCAGAAACTGGCAACACAATTTGGAATTTGGCGATTATTATTATTCCCGTTCTTATTATTGTCGCCTTCTTTATGTTTATGATGCGCCAAGCGCAGGGGCAAAACAATCAAGCTATGGGCTTTGGCAAGTCAAAGGCAAAATTGTATGGCATCGACAAAGAAAAAGTCGTTTTTGATGATATTGCCGGCAATGATTCTGCCAAGCAAGATCTGCAAGAAGTTGTTGATTTCCTGAAGCATCCAAAAAAATACGAGCAACTCGGCGCAAAGATTCCAAAGGGCGTGCTTTTGGTCGGTAATCCTGGTACCGGTAAAACAATGCTCGCTCGTGCAGTGGCTGGCGAGGCGAACGTGCCATTCTTTAGTATTTCTGGTTCAGAGTTTGTTGAAATGTTTGTTGGTGTCGGCGCGAGCCGTGTGCGTGATTTGTTTGCAAAGGCAAAAAAGAATGCTCCAGCGATTATCTTTATTGACGAAATTGATGCCGTTGGCCGCAAACGCGGTAGCGGTATGGGTGGCGGACATGACGAACGCGAACAAACGCTTAACCAGATCTTGGTTGAAATGGATGGTTTTGAAACTGGCACGAACGTTATTGTGCTTGCAG
>CBIHME010000032.1:0-7651 GCA_966210965.1 uncultured bacterium | reverse complement strand
CGCCAAGATGTTTTGTCGCTCGTGCGGCTATTCGTTCAGTACGATTATTGACGTTTGCTTCCCGTTTTTCACAGGCTTTTAGCTTTGCTGTGGTGAGTTTTTCATTTACAACCGCACGTCGCTCGGCGACTGTTTTCTCGGTGTGGACACGCGTATGTGACTCGTGATTCATATCAGATTTAGACTCACTGGTTGATTCATTCATGCGCATATCCTGATCGCGCTCCGACTCTAGGGCATTCACCGTCGGTGACGCCATCATGATGCCGACAAAGCTTAGAATTAGCGCAAATGTAGCCATGACGATTGAGGGGCCTGATAACGTACGACGTAATATATGTAACATGTAGTTCCTTCGTAATTTTATGTATTGTTAGAAGTATATGCTTATGTTTTACGTTGCGCAAGACGGCTTATTACGGCATGTATTGTTATATGGATGTGCAACTAAAATGCTGACAGTTCTTTATCGATTTCTGTCATGTCGTCAAGGTTGGTTTCTTCAATTTCTGCATCATCTATCGTTGTGGCGGCTTCCTCTAAATCGTTCGTCGCTTTAATGGTTGGCGCACTTTGTACGTCTTCCACACTAGTGCTGATAGTTTGCTCCGAACTGGATTTGTAATGAGTATAAGCGGCATAGCCAATATACGCAGCAATCAGGAGAATGACAAAAACGATCGCTATCTTGAGCGGCGCATAATTTGTCTTTTGTTTTGCGAGCTTCATTATTGATTCTCAGCGGGGGTGTTATCGGTGTTGGTGGGTGTGCTGCTCGCTGCAGACTTGACTGCAATAATCAGGTTCTTTACTGACGTTCTATATTCTTTCAGTACGTCAATCGAGGTTTTGAGGCTTGTTTTAAACGATTCAATAGCAAGCTTCGGATTTTCGTCCGTACAGCTGAAATCGCTAGTCACTGTACTAATGCTTGCGACAGCGGTTTCGGCGGCTGATTTTTTAGCCATCACGTCGTCGATCAAGGCCTGATAATCATCTACGGTCAGTTCATTATTGATGTAAAACGCCTGAGTGCGTTCGGCTATCTGGCTAAAAAGTTCAAGATGCTTCGTGCTGCGATCGGCAATCCGAGCAATACGATTGTTGATATTCTCTTCTCGTCCTTTACATATTTCTAACTGCGAAGCGCTTAGTTTCTCTTGACGAGCTTCGTGTTTTGCTTTTAGTCGCAATTCGGCCGCCTCTTTAGCTGCTTTCATTTCTTGCTTTTTGGCTTCAAAATCTTCACGTTGCTGGCGAAGCTTATTTTGCCTATCATCCGAGAATGATGAAGTATCATCAGAATGCCTGGTCGTCGAGTCCTCGGCTTTTGCAGTAGTGCCGACGCCAACGACAGTAACAATAAAGGCTGTAGTGGCCATAAGTGCGCTAGCCTGTAGTGCGTGTATAAACTTACTCATTTATTACCCTTTCCCGCTCGTTGTATACATGGTTATGTTACAAAGTATATGCCCAGTATCGGCATAATGCAACTTTTGCCATCTCGAGTACCGTCAATACCCAGTAAAGTAATCGGTGTGAACGTGTTTTGCGCCGCTATGTTTCAGTATGGATTTTGATGCGGCCACCATAGCGGGAGGTCCAGAAATATAGATACTGCGTGCCGCTACATCTGGGATGTGCCTTGTTATGTCATTGCTGTCGATATGTGATTCGTTAACGTGATTCCAGGATGGGACGGGCAGCGGTTCACGCGTTTTGCATATAATGATGACATGAATTGCTGCACGCTTCAGCTCATCCGCATAGGCGATATCGTCGATAGTGTTCACTGCGTAAATAAGTGTGATGTCTCGTGATTGTTTATCTTTTCTCAATTGGGTTAGATGACTAATAAATGGAGTGATACCAACGCCACCGGCAACAAATAACAGCGGAGTTTCAGTACTATGCGGCATGACAAAATCGCCACTGATTCCTGTCGCGTCAATATAATCACCATGCCGCAGCTCCTGCAAAGCGCGCTTAAAACTACTGGGATGCTCATTTATTCTGATGCTAAATCGAACGGTCAATGCGTCATCACTGCCGATAAGCGTAAAGATGCGTCGAATACCTCGCCCATCCTTGTGTTTGTGCGGGAGGGTAATTTCTATGTACTGTCCGGCAGTAAAGGCTATGGGTATTTCAATCTTAAACGTGTACTCGTATATGGACGGCGTTAGTGGTTTCCGGTCGATAAACGTGAGTCGAATATGTCGCCTATACGTGAATGTAAACGCTACTATATTAGCGATAACAAGCGCTAGTGCGGGAGAGCCAGAGATAGCCCCTAGCTGTAGTGGTACAGCAAAGAATACAGCAGCAACGGTACCGACTGCATATTGTTGCCATCGTCTTGGCGGTAATGTTAAAGGTTCGCTTAGCATAAACCCGGCAAAAAATATGAGCGGCCATGACAATAATGCGATGCTGGCGGTGTAAAGTGACTGTCCGTCCAACACAGACAGCGCGACAATGATTAAAGCGGCTATGCCAAGGAAGAGCGCTCCTAGCTGTAGGCGACGCGTTTTGTACAGTATTAAGAATGCGAAGAAGGTCACTAAAGGAAGGAGTACGGGAGTTGCAATCCACCAAACAGCGGGCGCCAAGCCAATACCGCTGGCGACTACGGCGGCTATAGCGGCCGGGTTGAATATGTGTCGTCCGTGTGGTGCCAAAATAAATTTAGATGACACGGCAAACGCAGCGACGAGTGCGAGGGTTGCAAGTCCTACCAGGTCTAATGTCGGACTGAGAATGAAAAACAGGATGAGTGCAGTAATGTACGACGACTCATCATGTGTGCGCACATTAAACAGCCAGCCGAGCGAAACATTACATGCGTACGCAGCCAGGACAAGAGCTGCCGCACTAACAATAATTTCACCTGGCGCGTAGGGCACTTGATCAAACAGCGATAATAAGACCGAAAATGCCACTAATACACTGAGGGATACGGACAGTAATCGATACATCGACACCTTGTTCAGCTCGCTATCGATCCAATCTCTCATATATATAATTCTCCGTCAAAACGCGATGAGTAGTCAATCGTATTATTTTGGTGCATTCTGACAAAATCGAATGCAAAATGGTGCTGCAATATTTCGGGTTCGGTAAAAAAGAGTGCTGTTGCAATGCCGTCGGCGATTAATGCGCTTTCCGCGACAACCCACGTCGCGATAATATTTTTGACCGGTGTTAGTGTCGTCGGATCGAATATATGATGCAGCCCATCCCCCCACGCTCGGCGGTTCACTGCCGATGCGCATAGGCTTGCATTTTGAATGTTAAGTGCGCCGATGACTGTATCGGATTTGAATGGATGCTCTAGGCCGACAACGTTCTTAGATGTACCGCGATGATATATGTCGCCGCTCGCATCGATAACAAAATCAAGATGCCGATCCTTGATAAGGATTTGAGAAATCATATCAACCAGATATCCCTTGCCCGCAGCTCCAAAATCGATAGTGATTGGTGTTGATGTGCGCATCATTCTACCGTCCCAAGTCATTACTTCGTCCCAGGCGGGAACTTTGCCGAGTTCAGTTGGGGTGAATGAGTATGATGCGTTATAGCCTGCATCTTCGAGGGTATTGCCGATTAATGGCGTTACTTTCCCGGATGTTACATCGTAGAGCGTACGGTAAAGTGTGACGAGCTTCGTGACGTTTTCAGGGAAAGTATACTGCCCTGCAGTTGTCGAGATGGCATGAATTAACGAATCCGTACGGAATCGAGAATATGTTTTATCGAAGCTTTCGACGTGTCGTAAGATGGCTTCGATTAGATGATTCGTCGCCTGTATTTTGGTGTCGATGCGCCACTGTGTTCCTAGCGCCTCAAACGATAACCTCCAGGGAAGTTGGCCGTTTTGTGTTTTTGTCGATCGCATAGATTCATAATAACAAACTACCGCTGAATACTTCATGAGCCTAAGGTTATTCATGCCTGATGGTATTTTTGTAATATTTTTAACTGTACGGTCAAAAAAAACAGTGTAAATTTGACTTTGTAAGCATAAGCACATTAAAAATTAATTAAATCCCCTTCTCTTGGCGCAGGTAGCGACCTGGACAGTACTGTACTGTTTGCATCGCTGCCTACACCCGAAAGGAGATTAGCAGTTATGGATATCAATTCCAGCAGCCTTAGCACAAATCAGCAGCCCATCGCACGTAAGGGTGATCTATTGAACAACTCACAAGTACTCGACACATCCGCACCAACCGAACTCATTCGTCGTAATTTCGTCGCCGTTATCATTCCGGCGCGAAACGAATCAGAACTCATTCTTTCAACTCTCGACTCACTCACAAGTCAAACAAGAAAACCCGATGCGATTATCGTTGTTGCAAACAATTGCACCGATCATGGTCGCACGGCAGGGCTCGCACGTGCTATTTCAGGTGTAACGGTTTATGAAATGGAGAACAACCCGTTTCTAAAGGCTGGCGCCCTGAACTACGGCCTCGCACAGGCCATGGCGAATGGCCTAATGCCGGAATACGTCGTTACAATTGACGCGGATACAATCCTTGCGCCGGATTTTATCAAGAATTCGGTACATGTATTGGCGTGTCAGCCGCATGTCGGCGCTGTCTCGGCGGTGTGTGATGGCAAAGTAAAGCTGGGAAAGACCTGGTTTGAAAAAACACTCGCAGCGGTCCAGCGAGCAGAATATGCTCGGGCAAGCTTTACGCGAGTGCGAACAAACATCCACACCCTGTCGGGAGCTGGTACGGTCATTCGCGCTGAAGCGATCTTGGACGTACTTTCGGACCGTCAGATGCTGTTCGCGGAGACTGATGACAACCTTGTCGAAGATTTTGAGATGACCCTTGAACTCAAACGGCACGGATGGAAGTGTGTCAACAACTACTACTGCCGCGCAGAAACGGATTTGATGCTTTCTGTGACCGATCTGATGAAGCAGCGGTATCGCTGGGTTCACGGAACGATCAACGAACTGCGTCGTCGTGGCTGGAAGCGTGAAACGCGCACCAGTATTATGACGATGTGGTATGCGATATTAAGCATCCCCGTTTTTCATTTGTGGCCATTGCTATTTATGTACCATGTGATTGCCGGCAATCCTGCAATCCAGGATTTCTGGTTTCTCACGCTCGTAATGGCATTCCAGGCAATCAGCGTTCATCGCCTTGGTTGGAAATCGATGGTAGTGGCCGCGCTATTGCTGCCCGATTTACTTTTTGGAGTACTTCGGCACGCATGGATAGTAAAATCGCTCTTCAATGCCTATGTGCCGCAACTGGTACTGCAGCGAAGCAAGCCTCAGTACTCGTGGTAGGAGAATAACAATGCTAATCATTTCCGAAGGCCTAATGGCGGCGTTGGGGTTTATGGTTGCGATGTACCCCGGACAACTGCTGCTGCTTGCAATTGCAGTTGTCTCTATCATGGCGGCGGTTGCTCTGTTGATAAATGGAACGACTCGTCGTCGACGCGAGGCGCGGGTAGCCGGCCTGCGTTAACGTGTACCCCAGTTAAATTGGAAGCGGCTCACCGCGTTCAGCTTTTCTGGGGTACACGCCCACTCACTTTATTTTTTAGTAATTATTCCGTTAGGTGAACAATATAATGCACACATGTACGCGAGGAGGAATGTCCTATGAACAAAGCACGATTATTAATTTTAAGCCTGTTTGGTGTTGGTGTCGGGTTTTTGCTTGGCGGGCAACCGGCATCAGCGGCGACTTCGGCAAACTTGATTGCCAATCCGTCCCTCGAGACTGCCGCCACGTCCACGACACCACAGTCCTGGGCTTCAAATAAATGGGGGACGAATACTTCAACGTTTACATATTTAACTACCGGCCGTACCGGAGCTCGAAGTGTAAAGGTGCAGTCCACCGCCTACACCTCTGGTGACGCGAAATGGTTCGCAAACCCCGTCAACGTTACACCAGGTACGGTATATACGTACTCGGACTATTATCAATCAACTGCAACGAGTCGTTACGTCGTTCAATATACATCATCGACCGGAGCTAATACGTATCAGGAATTGGCAACCGCACCAGCAGCCGCCGGATGGGCACAAGCAACGCGCACCTTTACTCCGCCGACTGGTACGCAAAAAGCGTCAGTGTTCCATCTCCTTTCGGCGGTAGGTTCACTGACGATTGACGATGTTAGTTTGACCTATGAAACAACAACGACACCTCCCCCACCTCCGCCGCCAGCGACAGGTAATCTAGTGCCAAATCCTTCGCTTGAAACTGCATCAGGCACGCCCGCTAATCCTGTAAGCTGGCTCAATAATAAATGGGGTACAAATACAGCGACGTTTAGCTATGAAACAAACGGAAGGACTGGCGGTCGCAGTGTAAAGACGACGCTGAGTGGATATACAAGTGGTGACGCTAAATGGTACTTCGAGCCAGTAGCGGTGCAGCCTAGCAAAACGTACGAGGTTAGTACATATTACAAATCTACTGCTCCAACGCACACATTGCTAGTCACTTACGATGCAGCTAATACGCCGACATACATCGATTTGAATGTCGCAGTACCGGCGAGTCCAACTGCATGGACGGAGGCAAAAGCAACAGTCGCAACGCCAGCTAATGCTGTAAAAATGAGTGTCTTTCACGTCTTAGAGGCGAACGGAACATTACAACTGGACGATGTGAGCGTAACGCCTGCTGCGACGCCACCTGTCTCGAGTAATCCTGTCGCTAATCCATCCGTAGAAACGGAAGCAAACACAACAACGCCGGCGCAGTGGGTGTCAAATAAATGGGGCACCAATACGACGACCTTTCAATATGTGAAAAATGATGGCCATGACGGCACGAAAAGCGTTAAGACTACGATTAGTGCATATACCGACGGTGATGCAAAGTGGTATCCGCAGCCATTCTGGCTGACTACTGGTAAACAATATCGTTTTACGATGTGGTACAAGACAAACACGCAGCCACAGGCGACAGTGATGTTTACCCGAGCGGATGGTAGTCAATACTTCTTTGGTATGCCAAAGCCGCTTCCGCCGGCAAACTCCGCGACGACTTGGCAACAATACGTAGGGACATTCTCTGTACCAAACGACGCAGTTAGTGTATCGCCATTTATGTTTATCGGTTCGGTCGGGTTTTTGCAGGTAGATAACGCAAAAGTCGATCCATATACACCGGTTGGATTTACTCGACCACTCGTGACACTGACGTTCGATGATGGCCACGAGGACAACGCAACGACGGCACTGCCGATTATGCAGGCGCGCAACCTAAGATCAACGCAGTGTTATGCTACGCAGTTCATACAAGGCTCTACGACAGCGCAGGCTGATGTCGCGAAGTTCAAAAATGCGGGGCATGAGATATGTTCACATACGATCACCCACCCATTCCTTACGCAGGTAAATGCTACGCAACTGACGAATGAATTACTACAGTCGCGGGACTACCTTCGTACATTGACTGGCGCGCCGGTTAATAACTTCGCCACTCCTTACGGCGACTATAATCAAACAGTTAATACTGAAATCAAAAAGTATTATCGTTCGCACCGTACGGTAGATGAAGGATATAACTCGAAAGATAACTTTGATATTTATCGATTGCGCGTGCAGAATATGCTGTCAAATACGACGATTGCACAATATCAGAGTTGGCTGGAC
>CBIHME010000031.1:0-7723 GCA_966210965.1 uncultured bacterium | reverse complement strand
TCATAAGAGCCAAACTATTGTTCGTCGATACGTACTAGTAGCGATAAATTGCCGCAACGGGAACTTTAGCGGGCAGCATTTCGTTGCCGACGCCTAATATGTTGCCACCTTGGGAGAGGACCTTCTTGACGAGGTCGGCGATGTGGTCATATTCTTGTTGCTTGGCGAACGACAATATCGGCACTGCGCTATGAACGGCATCACTAACGGTGTCGGTTGTTTTGCGAGTAATACCGACCAGTAATGTTTGGACACGGCCCATGTTGGCTGCCTCTTTTACGTCTTTGTAGTCATAGGATGACTTTTGGATGCCTTCTTTTTCTTGCAGCTGTTCGATCGCGTCGGTGGCTCGTTTTGCAATAACCTCAGACTGGATGATCGGCCACGCCATAGCACTTAGATCTGGGATGGTTGCGGTTGTTTGATTGCCAGGAATGTATGAATGAATCAACGCGGGAAGCTTGCTGATATTGCGATAGTCACCTACTTCACTGTCGGTACCTGCGATGACGATCGGGAGCGTGCTATCGATGTTTTTTGTCGTTGCTATCGCATTGTCAATTGCGCGAAAGTAGTATAGTCGCTCTTCTCTACCCGCTCCGTTCGAGTCGCCTTGGCCATGGGAAGCAGTGGCAGCGCCGTTACCACTCGAACTGCTCCGGTTGCGTATTGTGCTGCTCCCCGAGAACATCTCGTCTATATTAAGCGCATCTTCTGGGCTGGATGGGATATCGATTGCTACAGGTTCAAGCCCGTACATGTCACCTTTGAATAGCTTGGTATTGTGCATAGCAAGCGCCAATAGATAGTATGGTTGATCGTATGTGGCGATGATCAGTAGCGGCGTAATATCATAAGAGTTCGAGATGCAGACTCGCTCTTCACACTCAACTGGCAAATGAAAGATTTCAAATTTTTCAGGTCCGGCAAAAATTGCCATACCTTCGGTGCTTTGTCGCCAAAAATCCATGGCTTCTATCTGCGATTCTAATTGCTCAAAAGTAGACGACATCGTGTCGTCTTTGGACTGCTTCTGCCACATTTCTTTTGCTTGGCGTAGAAGGTTTTTATATCTGGTCTGGTCTTCTTGCATGTGGGGCGGCGATGGGTGTCTATGTGTCGGTAGGTAGATGCTGATGACGTTTCCGGTCTGAGGTCGCGCTAGAGTTTCGATTGAAGACTGAGTGACTTTATTCATACTTATCCTCCTTACGTAGCCGATTTACTACACTATTAGTTAAGCGCATCATCTGTTTTTTAGCTGTAAAGTATTTCACTTCGTCCTAATGTCGGGCTGAGTGTAGGCAATACCAGCTAATCATCGTCCTTTTTATTGACGTGTGGAATTCGTGAAATCAGCACAGCGTACGCCGCCGCGGCCAGTGCGATGAAGTGAAAGTTAAAGCCAAGTGCCATGCCAATTGCGGCTGAATACCAAATACTAGCAGCGGTCGTGACGTTCGTAACGATGTTTTTTGATTCTTTTTTCAAAATAATGCCAGCACCTAAAAATCCAATACCTGACACAATCTGCGAGGCAATACGGGTTGGGTCGCCCTCGTCTAGCATTCGCGATAAAAATGCAAACATCATCGACCCGGTAATAACAAGCGTCTGCGTGCTGATGCCGGCAGGCTTTTTTCGCAGTTCCCGTTCGTACCCGATAATCAGCCCGCAAATCAAAGCAAGACCAAGGTCTATCAGGAATTCTATCTCTTTGGGGCCGACAATATTTTCTAGCATGTTCTCATTGTAATTTTGCAAACTGAGCATTGCCTGATAGTTGCTTGTGATTGTATGTCTTCTGTTGAATATTGAATGAAACGGGGCTATGCTTGATATAACAACCTGATGAAATGCAGAAGATTAATTTTCAAAGGAGGGGTGATATGAATGAAGCTGGTACAGAGGACTTGCGTCGAGATATGAGTCAAACAGAAACCGGAACAGAACATATGACCGACGCCCAGCGCGTCGAACTCGAATTACTATCACGGCAGGTCGGCGAACCAATGCCAAGCGAAGGACTAACTCGTGCTGAAGCGTCCGAGAAAATAGAAGAGCTGCGTCAACAGGTCGATGAAGAGTCGAACATGGGTATTAGTAAGGACGACACCGATACGGTTATTGGTGACGACGAATAGTATATTTCGTCGAAGCAGCCACCCCTATTGACTTATTTATTCTAATCTGTTATAATCATCCGGTTATTGTTGCGCTGTGATCGGATAGCTGATCGCGCGGCAATTGAACGTTAACAAACCGTTTATTTATGTTGTTATTCGGATAAATCACTAGATTACTGTCTAATGATTTGTCCGAATAACACTTCTACCAAAATTGATAGGAAGCACGTTCATGTTTATGACCGCAACAGTGGCTGTTCTGATCGTTGCTGTGATTGGTGTTGCGTTCAAATACGCAATACCCTTCCTCATTAGCCGTGGGTTTTATACCGATTGGCATGTTTCATGGCGCGAATACAGTGCTGGCCTCGCGGTCTTTGCATTGGTCGTCGCACCAACCGTCGTGTTTGTCGGGAATCAGATTTCCGTTGCCGAAGCGCTTCGCTACGAAGAGTTTTATAACGGCGTCGAAACCCGGGCACTTGAACACAAGACTGTCTGCCAGGCGGGAACAAGCGGCTCGACCGCAAGTTCCGGACGCAGCAATTGCGCCTACGAATACAACACCGGACAATCGTACACGTACTGGGACACTTGTCCCGAGACGCGCACCACGATCGACAGTAAAGGAAACGCGCAGACTGAAACGGTTTATGTGCCATGCACGCAGACCGCTTATATCTACGCGCCCTATGCAACGTTGGAATTTCGTTACGAGATTGTCGATTCGTTAGACGGCTCGTATCGGTTTTCGCCGGTATACCTAGAACAAAATCCGAAAATGTATGCCGACAAGGCGATACCGACTGATTTGCCTCGTGGCGCACCGGCCGAATGGGTCGATGCAAAATCAAGGCTTGACGCCGGTGATCCGCGTGCCGTCACGCGCATGTTCGGATACGACAACTACATTCTTGCCGCGAAAGATGATATGCTTTTGCCTTTTAGTCAGGATGTCGAACGATACAAAGCCGAGGGAATCCTTCCGGATCACACGGCTAACATCAAAGGCAACCCGATGACGGGCTTTAATGCGTCTTTTGCGCACAAGGTCAGCTTTGTTGGCGTTGGGGTGTCGAATGAGTCGGCATGGCAAGAATCCCTCATGGGGTTTAATGCTGCGCTTGGCTCGAAGTACCGCGGCGATCTGCACATGGTCTTGATTGACAGTGCGCGGGTCGACGAACCCGTCACCTACCTTAATGCCGTCAAGGCGTATTGGCTAGGTGAAGAGTTTGGGCGTCGTGCTATCGCCAAGAATGCCATCATCGTGGTGGTTGGCGTACAGGACAATAAGGTGCAGTGGGCTCAGGCAACGACCGGCATGCCTTTTGGCAATGAAATAATGGCCGAAGGCATCAAGGCGCACCTCGTAGGTGTGTCGGTCGACCCAAACACTGTCATTGGTAATCCTCGGACTATCGTCACTCCCGCTAGCGGTAGCGGCGAAGACGACACGGTCACGTTGGAAAAATCAGACAAGATGGGTGTCCTTGAAGAAGTCGTGCTTCATACCTTCCCGTTCAAACGCGCCTGTATGGGTTGCCAGGACGACGAGGGTGAGATTGGGTACGACAATCTGGTCGCCAAGGTTCAGCCGCCACTCTGGCAGCTGACTATCATGGTGACGATTGTCGCCCTGCTTTCAATCGGATGGTGGATTTTTGTCGGCCGGTCGACGCTCCTTGAGCGCCGGCCTCGACGTAATTTGCCGACTGACGATCATCGGCATTACCGCAAGTCAAAACCCTACCAGTACTACTAAAAAGGAATACACATGACAAACGCAAATGGCTTCACCGGTTGGCTTGCTCGCAATACAAAACTTGCGATCGGCATCGCTGTCGTCGTCGTCGTTGGGATCATCGCTTTGGTGATCGTGCAGTATGCAATCTCCGTCCAGAACGAGGGTGAACGTATGCAGGAAAGGATCGAGACGCTTTACAAGTCGTCACAGAACTCCCTTTCCACCTGTATCGATCAGGGGCAAATTGCCGCGCAAGTGGCAGTTCAAGAGCGTGAAAGTTTGCGCGAAACCTTGACCGATGTCGCCTCTGCCCGCTACACGGACGCCAGCGGTAATCCTACCAATGCGTCCGGTGTCCTGGGTGGTGGGCAACTGATTTCGATGCTGCAAGAGCAGTATCCGACAATCGACCCTGCGTTGTTCAAGAATCTGCAGGCAACCGTCATTGGTTGTCGGACGCAGTTCCAGGGTGCGCAGGATCGACTGTTCATCGATGCTCGGACATTCAATGAGTGGCGGCTGTCGAACAACGTGTTCAACTCTGCCATCAAGGGAAACTTCCCTTCGGATGAGCTGGATGTTGAAAATCTGGCAGCCAAGCAGACCGTGACGGGTGCGGCGGCTTTGGCCTACATGACGCGAGTCATTACGGTCGAAGCAGCAAATGACGCATTCGAATCGGGTACGCTGGCCGAACAGGATCTGTTCGGCAAGAAGTAATAAATAAACGGTGTTGCTGCCCAATGGGCAAATCCCCAGGGAAACGTGCTGATGGCCGACAGGCCTGCGCGTTTCCCTGGGAAACACATCCAGAAATATCACAGTTCTGCTGACGAGTCGTAAACGACGAAATGTGTTACGCCACCTGTTTATTTTTTTGCGCTAGCGACTTACGCGCGGCAGCGGTACGCGCTTTTTTATCGACTGCCATATGTATATGCAAGCGACGACAATATGCAGAACCACGGACGCTATAATGCCAATTGGTGCGAATAAAATATGCGCGATTCGTTCCATTGCCGAGTATTCTTTGAGTCCTATTATAAAAAGTGCATAAAGCGCAGCGCAGCTCGCAAGTAACAATCCGGTGATTAAGATAGCGTCGTACTCCAGATTTCTGGCAACAACTAGCATGACTATACTCGCAACAAGTATCGTTAGTATTTTTTCATGAGTGTATGTAAAAAAACGACGCACGGCGTGTTTCGTGGCAGTGGTAACTGTACCCCATGTCGATGCCGAGTTTAGTCCAACTGCTGTTGTATACGATGGTCGATATGGTGCAGTTGCCATGATCGTAGGGCGACGCAATAATGCGTCACGGCGATAAGCGTAGCCAGGCTTTACGCCTTTTATAAAGGCAGCGGATTTGCTGATCCGGATGCCAACATTTTGCCAGTTATACTGCACCGCACGCAGCGCGCCAATGAATGTTTTTTCGCTGACTATATACTGGCGTGGCTTGATGACATCGACTTCCCTGTCTAAAAACTCCGTTGCAATTCGGTCAAAAAAGTTTGCGGATACAGTGCTATTTTCGTGTAATGCAACGACTACATCTCCTGATACTTTTTGACGTATCAGTACTTCTTTGGTTAGTTTTTTTGTCTGCCGGATAACTTTAAATAGCTTTAAGCTGTTTTTTTGGCGATACGCCGTTAGTTTTGCCTGGGCGTATTTGCCTGCAGATTGTTTGACGACGATAACAACTTCTAGATTGGCGTACGTATGCTTATACAATGCATCAAGGAGCGGTATGAGTGTATCGGCAGAATGAGTCAGCTCGATTAGCACGGATATGCGTGGCAGCTTCTCTTTGGCGGTAGCTGCGGCGCGCATGGTACGTAATCGGCGCATTGTGAGGATTTCGTGTACATCACTGCGCATGTGTATTGCAGCCACAGCTATGATACACAAAATCACCATAGCTAGCTGCGGGTCAAGCTGCGTTAAATTCTCCATGCTATGACATCCCGATGAAATCAAAGTGCATAATACGTCGGGTCTCATTATTAATACCCTGACATGTCATTAACGTAATCTGCGGCGTAGCTGAATAAGCAGAGAGCACGCTCGTCTGATCTGGGCTCACGGTTACATCGCCCGAATAGGTATAGTTAAAAACATGGCCATTCGTCGTACGTACCTTTAGGAGGTCTCCAGTCACAAGATCTTTTACTGGCGCCAAGACGGCGTCGGTGTTGTGTCCGTAGATAAAGGTATTACCCTGTTTGTTATTCGGGAGGGTCGTGATTGTTGCAAAATGCGCCGCGGTGTCTGATAACGTCCAGCTGTCATCGGCAGTATTATAATCACCATCTAAAACAGCCAGATCAATACCTAATCGCTTGATCGTTATCTGTGTCGGTTGTCCAGTGATTATTTCGGCAGGCTGCTTTGTCTCGATGACTTGGTATGTGATTGCGGCTGGTTTTGCGGGCGTCGCGTATTGGTGTAGAATCCATCCAGTGCTAATCATGACGATATACAAAGACACCACTTTTGTAATAAGCGGTGTCTTTGCTAAGGTATTCTTTACCATCGACATAGGGGTAATGCTCGGTGGATTACATGTGCTTTAAGTAAGCTTTTTTAATGACAGTACCAGCGATGATAGCGGCAGCAACGATTGCGGAAAGGATCAATGCAAAAGGCTGTTTTGATTCGCCGGCAGTGTACGGCAATGATGCGATCGCTGGTTCATTGGCTGCACTCTGACCTGCTTGGCCATTTGGTGTCGTTGGGGTGACGACGGGTGTGTTTACGTCAGGATCTTTAACGCCGCCTTGACCACCCGAACGGCAATCTAATTCTTCGTCGTATACAGTGACATTATCAATAACAATAGTGACTTTTGTTTTACCGCTCGGTGTGCTGACATAGGCGATTTCGTCGTCTTGGGCTGCGACGATAACGGCAGTACCATTAACGGTTGCAGAGCCATCGGCGGTCCCGGTATTTGTGAATGTAATGACTGCACGTGAATTGGCGACATCACAGACGACGGCGTAATCAATCATAGCCGTTTCTTCTTCTGTCACCGGGTAATGACAATGGTTGTTGTAAACTAGTTGACCTTCGGTACTCCAGTTCTGTCCTGGGAAATTATCATACGCAGGGATAATATCCCCCCATTTTTCGTGATCTGCCTTCATTGCGGTGGCGACAGCAAAGCTTGACGCGACATTGCCAGTATGTGACGTGTGGTCATCGTGACGGTTGCCGTTAGCTGCATTTTTACTGATTGTCTCAACTACATAAGGATTATTAGTTGCATTTGTTCGATGGCAAATAGTAATTTTATTGGGATCTGCGTTTTTCGTGTGTTTCGCGCTAACGGAAGCCGTTCCTGTTATCCCGCATACTGTCGTTACTAGAGCGGCGACGATTAATAATCTTTTGTACATATTGAAACTCCTTCAAATTAAATAGACCTGACATTCCGTCAGATCCCTCGCACATTTGCCCGTATCTTACATTAATATAGCTAAAATGTCAAGAAAATTGTAGAGTGATTATGTTTAAACAAAAGAAAATACCCCGGATGGGGTATGTTTTATTGTGACGTATGAGAAATTTAGCGGCTTTGTAATGCATCTAGTGCAACTGCCATCGCTGCTAGGACTCGCCAATCGTACTGGTTATATGCGCCTTCGTTCATCGATAATGCGTAATGGTCGCGGAATAGCGTCGTCTTTTTATATTGCCCGAGCTCTTGGCCTGTCGTCGGATTTGTAATGGCGAAGTGATAACGCAGAAATAAAACAATGACATCCACTACGCCGCCGACTATCGGAATAAAACCGCCAAATCGTCGGAATAGCGCTAGCGAGAGGCTCTTCTCAGCAAT
>CBIHME010000030.1:0-8272 GCA_966210965.1 uncultured bacterium | reverse complement strand
AGCAGATAATGGCCGCTGGCCCAACGGCTGGGTATGTTTAGGCGAAAACTATCTGTACGGAGTTTCTGGCACTGATACAACGGGAACCGCCCAATGCCGCCAAACGAACGCAACAGGCTATCTAGTTACGCCGTCTTTCAATAACCTGATCCGCCCATATCTGAACGGTCAACTACCCGATCCCTCGTTTGTTACCGTCGTCAATACTGATGGCACGCAGTGGCGAAGGGGTATTCACTATGCGTATGGTGGTGGCGACGGCACGCAGGTCTATATGGACGTTGCATTTTTTGGAGTGCTTAGTAGTTGTCCACCCCTACAGGGTGTCAATGGAACGCGCATCCAATGGGGCACCGATACTTATTGTAATTACACTATCGGGTCGATATCCGACTCTTAAAGCTAAAGAAATGAGACACACATGAAATACTTCACCCAAAAAGGCTTTACCATCGTCGAACTATTGATTGTTATCGTGGTCATTGGCATTCTAGCGGCCATATCTATCGTGGCATTTAGTGGCGTCCAAGACCGATCGCGAGATGCTCGTACGCAATCGGACATCAAAAATGTCTACACGATTGTCGAAAAGTACGCAGCGGACAATGACGGCGTGTATCCGTCGACAGGCGGACTATCAGTGGTTCGATCGGACGATAATTGCTTTGCAGGCACATCCCAGCCAGACTGGGTCCCCGGCGTAACAGAAACTCTACCGCAAAGCACGCCAAATTCCGGCAAAGGCCGCTCAGGACTCGGTGGTTGCTACTTATACTCTAGCGACGGCGCATCGTATATTATCAGTGCGTGGAACATGAAGAATGCCGGACCCAACACATCAGTTATGTATCGCCGGCTAGGATACCGCGAAGCCAGCCTTCTCAACTCAAATGCCTACTACTGCAATCATACTAACATCGGTGGCGCCAATATCACGCCGTACGCAGCGACGAATGATTATTACAAATATTCATTTACGATCTCAAATATCACGAACTGTAACGAAACCCCGCCTGCAGGCGCTTAAAGGCTACCTTATGAATATTCCCAACACACCTATCTTAAAAAACCGCGTTAAAGGCTTTACGATCGTCGAGCTACTTGTCGTTATCGTTGTTATCGGCATCCTAGCGGCAATCACAATGGTCGCCTACAACAGCGCCCAGGCGCGAACGCGTGATTCGGTGCGAATGCACGATCTTGGCGTCATAAAAGATGCACTAAAATTACATAGCACCTACAAAAATAGTTGGGTAGAGGCCGGAAGCGGATGCGGCTATAACGGCGATGGTGGTGGGTGGTTTAGCTACACGAACGGCTCAACTTATACAAAATCCATCAGTAACTGCCTAGTGGAGGCAGGCTACCTTAATTACGATATCGCCGACCCAACGGGTGGAAAAACGTCATCGCCAACATCAGGTTACTCTTACATGAAATACCACTGCGGTAGCGGTTCAAGTTTACGAGTGTTTTTATACGCCAAGCTAGAAACTCAACCACAAGATAGCACCGCCACTGACGGCACATGTAGCAGCACTCTCGATACCAGCTACGGCATGAATTATTACATTCAAGTCAAATAGAACCCGTACACTTCGTAGACGTAAATACAATGACTATAAGGCTTTTGCTATTGACGCCTCAACTGACCAGCGCGCTATACTAAAGAAGGTCATGTGAGTACTGGTGGAGAGCCTTTTTACTGACAGACTATTTAAACAATCAGTCGACATACACACTAGCTGCGTCCTCGGACACTACAGCCAAGCGTCCCTGCCGAACTACATATTCAACTGCTACTTCAGGTGATACAGCAAATGGCTGACGGTGCCAATTTGTCTCCTCGTAGCTTACTCATAAATCCGTAGCTGACCATCTTTCTTGTTGTCAGTTTTTTTATTTACCAAAAATAAATCAATCAAAATCTCGAGGAGTAAGAATATGAATCAATCAACAACTATCAACACCCCAGTAACAATCACTGCAATGGGATTCGGACGTGACCTACGCGCGTACCCACGTCGTATGGAATACGGTGGCACTAGCTATCAGTTCCTCGACGCCGGTATCCGTACCGTCATCCGCAGCGGCGAGCGTATTGCGCAGATTCTCACATTGAGCGACGGCGCAAACGATTATCGCCTGCGAACCGACAACCAAGGCGGTAGCTGGACCCTGCTAAGCATTAGTTAGTAGGCGAGATAGAACAAAAAGGAGGACGGGCAATCGTTCTCCTTTTTGTGTACGCGCATTGACGCTATATTGTTCGTGCTTTATACTTCTGGATAACCATGCAGACGTCAGGAAAAAAAGGCTTTACTATCGTCGAACTCTTAATCGTTATTGTCGTGATCGGAATACTTGCAGCCATTACTATCGTCGCCTATAACGGCATCCAAGAGCGCGCTCGTGCCGCAAATACCACCTCAGCATTATCGCAAGCCGTCACTAAATTAGCCGTCTATCAAGTTGACAACCCCGACCTTTACCCAGCAGACAAAGCCGCTCTTGAGGCTATCGGCATTAAAGATAGCGACGGAGTAACATACCAATACACTCGCACTACTAGTACTCCAAATACCTACTGCCTGACCGCAACAACCGGGACGACAAGCTATAAGCGCTCAAGTACCGATTCGATGGCAATTGCCGGAGCTTGCCCCGGGCACGGCAATGGAGGAATAGCAGCGATCACCAATCTGATCCCTAATCCAAGCGCCGAATCAGGCATCACCAGCTGGAACAGTGTGAGTGCTACACTTGTCCAATCAACAGACTTTGCCTATTCTGGCACGCGATCCGTCAAAGTAACCCCAGGGGCCACCACCTATACAGGTGTGCGTTTTACAATTCCGGGCGCTATCGGCACACAGTATACATACAGCGCGTACGTCTATTCACCGACGACACAATCAATCAACTTTGCCGCTGATGGTATGGGCGTCAATACGAGCGCTAGCGTTGGACCAAGCTGGCACCGCTTTACGCTATCCGGCACGAAATCTAGTACCAGCTCCTTATTCGTTCGCGCGGTCGCCGCCAACGCGCCAGTGTTTTATGTTGATGCTGTAATGTACACCGAAGGTCCTACGACTTATGGATATGCCGACGGCAACACTAGCAATTGGGCATGGAACGGTACAATCAATGAGTCGACGTCTAGTGGGCCACCGCAATAAATGTTCGGCATGTAAACGAATAGGCTGCTACAAAACAAGCAGGTAATCCTACCGCGATGATTCGTTGACGCTATAACGGTCGTGCTTTATACTCAAAGACAATATGAAAATACAAAGACAGCAAGGGTTTACGATCGTCGAATTACTCATCGTCATCGTCGTTATCGGCATCCTTGCCGCAATCACTATTACGGCTTTTAATGGTGTGCAGGACCGAGCAAAGCGCGCGCAGGTAACCTCTGCAGCAAATCAAGCAGGGAAGGCAGTAAAAATCTACCACACCGAAAATGGCACCTATCCAGCATCACTCGCCACTATCGGTATCGCCAATACAAGCAGTATCACGTACGACTACACGCAAGTAGGGGATTTCTTTTGCGTCGCTGCTAATACTTCGGGCGCTAATTCGGTTACGGCAGGAATAGGATCAGCGGGAAACTGCGCACAGCTCACGACAACGTATTATAACAATACGACACTAACGGGTGCGCCTGTTTTGACACGTAATGAGCCTAACGTCAGTGCGACCTGGGGGACAAACTCACCAGCGGCTGGCGTTAATGCAGACAATTTCTCGGCAGCATGGACGGGCTTTATTACGGCACCGACAACGGACACGTATACGCTGTACATGTGGTACGACGACCGGCTTCGTCTTTATATCGATAACGTCCTCGTGGCTGATCATTGGGCAACGGGATGCTGCGTTGTGCGAACGGCGACCTATAATTTTACCGCAGGACAAACGCTCCCATTTAAGATCGAAATGTCGGAAGGTGGCGGCGGGGCTGGCGCATATATCGACTGGAGTTACACGGGGCAGGCTCGTGTGCGCATACCATCCTCTGCATTCAGCTCATAATCCGAAGAATGTAACCAGACTTACGGCTATCAACTCATCTGTTATTACAAGTTTAAACGCTTGTAATAACACGCCTATTATGATGTAATGAAATCACCTTTACAATCAAAGCGAGAGAAGGTGACACAATGTCAATCAATGGACAGACCGAAAAAGTCAGCCTGCCGATACTAGCATTGAAGGTTCATGGGATCACCGTTCCGCAGCCAATCGAACTGATCGAGGAGACGCTGGCCAAGCATCTGGCGCAGCAAAGAAATACACTGCAGAACATCAGGTCAACCCACAAGGATGACGAGGAACGGCTGCACCAGTACGGGCGCGACCTGCTCGGCGTACATGACAATATTCAAAAATGGGGCACACCACTGCGTGACTTTGCCTCATACAAATACCCTCATCCAGACTCTCTCGTCGCAACTGCTTAAAGGCACTCCGCCTCACGCTTTCGTTTTAGACGCCTCGCGCTCTTTAACGAAAGCGTGAGGCGCTTTTAATGTGGGTTGCGCAATCACTCTCTTTTCGTCATAATCAGGCGTAAGCATTATATCGAATAAATAGGGGGCACCTCGATCAAACCATTAACGCTGACACGCTTTTGGCATCGCCGTATCTGCGAAGCGATCATGTTAGTCGCGGCTATCGTTCTCGCTCTTTACTCATGGGCATTCTTTGCTGACGTAAAGGAGGTTAGCTCGGCACTACTAGTCAGTGACACTGTCGCAATTATGGCGGCCGGCGCACTCATCACCGGATTCGTCTCGTATTTATGGGCGCCAAAAAAATACCTTTTCTGGGGATCGTTTGTCGCATTCGTCGTCCTCACCGTCACAACAGCAGCGCTTATACTTAGCACTGGCGACACTTCATCGCCATTTATCGCATTATGGATGATTGTCGGCGTATTTGCGGGGATTTTTGGCATGTACGGCCTGGTTCCACTGTTTATTACATTGGCCGTATATATGGTGATGCAATTTTCGATCGGCGCGTTATCCCGCGAATCGATCGTTACGATACTACTCGCCGGCGAGCTGCCGCTTGTTATTAGCTACTTGATTTGGCATACAAAAACAGAAGGGGATGCATCGGCTGATCGGACATATCGTGACCTTGCGACCGAGCTCAGTCAGGTAGCAAACAAGTCCGAAGTCGTCATTAATGCCATCGCTGACGGAGTCGTTGCTGTCAATGACAAGGGTGTCATTCAACTCATTAACCCCGCCGCGCAGCAGATTATCGGCTGGGGGAAGCAAGACGCACTGGCGCTTGATTACAAATCCGTCTTGAAATTACTCGACAATAAAGGCAACGAAGTCACGCCAGCTAACGATCCTGTCGCCGATGCGCTCACCACCAACAAACAAGTCACGAATAATACACTAACATTGCTGACAAATTCACAGAAAAAGCTACTCGTCTCGATCAATGTGTCGCCGGTCGGCCAGCTTGGGTCTGGCGTCATCATCGTCTTTCGCGACATCACAAAAGAAAAATCAGAAGAGCGAGAACAAGCTGAGTTTATCAGTACTGCCAGCCACGAGATGCGTACACCTGTTGCGTCTATTGAAGGGTACTTAGGACTCGCGCTTAATCCTGCGACAGCGACCGTCGATATCCGTGCCCGTGATTTTATCAACAAAGCACACGAGTCCGCCCAGCATCTTGGACGACTTTTCCAGGATCTCCTTGATGTCACCAAGGCAGAAGACGGCCGACTATCAAACAACCCAAAAGTTGTTGACGTCGTCGCATTTACCCACGATATCATTCAAGGCCTCAAGCCTCGCGCCGACGAAAAAGGCCTACGAACGCTATTTAAACCGCTCCCAGACGATGAAACGACAGGCGAGCGTCGCCTCAACCCTGTCTACTACGTCAATGTCGACAATGATCATCTACGCGAAGTTATTGGTAATCTGATCGAAAACGCCATAAAATACACACCCAAAGGCGACATTGTCGTTGATATCACTGGTGATAATGACACAGTTAAAATCAGCGTCGCCGACAGTGGCATTGGCATTCCAAAGGAAGACCAGGCGCATTTGTTCCAAAAATTCTACCGCGTCGACAACAGTGAAACTCGTGAAATCGGCGGCACAGGCCTTGGCCTATATCTTTGTCGCCGCCTGACCGAAACAATGAACGGCCGCCTGTGGGTAGAGAGCGAATATAAACAGGGGAGCACGTTTTACGTTGAACTACCGCGCACCAGCCATGAAGATGCCATGAAGTTAATCGAAGCGGCAAGCATCCAGCAAGAAACACTCATTACCGATGCGCAGGTTTACGAGAACTACCAAGACCCTGCAGTCCAACCGCAAATCTCTCAACAGGACATCAGCTATGTCACCCCAATAGCACCTCAGGCGGCCGCCAACCCACAGCCAACCACGTACACCGCAGCACCGCAGCAACCGACCTACCAACAGCCAGCTAACGACAGCCAGCAAACCGCCGCACAGCCAATTCAAGCACAACCTGCGCCGCAGGCAGCGCCAGTATTGCCGCAGCAACCATCTCAGCAGTTGCCACCGCAGTACACGCAAGAAATTCCTCGGCCATTATCCTCGCGGCCCCAACCCAACACACCACTAAGCGCCATCGAGCAAAACCCTTCGCAATTCACTCAATACAGGGGTGAAGGTCCATCGGTCCCACCTCGTCGTTAAAATAAAAAATAAACCATAAGAGCTATAGCATTTTCGTTTGCAGTTGAGTACAATAGGGGTAATATGACCAAAGTACTACTGGTAGAAGATGACAAAAGCCTGCGCGAAATTTATGGCGTACGCCTCCTAGCTGAAGGATACGATATCGTGTCGGCAGGCGACGGCGAAGAAGCACTCGCTATGGCAATCAAAGAACGCCCTGAATTAATCGTCAGTGACGTCATGATGCCAAAAATCAGCGGCTTTGATATGCTGGACATTCTGCGCTCAACCACTGAAACAAAAAATATCAAAGTTATCATGATGACCGCGCTCAGCAGCGAAGATCAGCGTGCTCGCGGCCAAGCACTCGGCGCCGACCGATACCTCGTCAAGTCGCAAGTAGGCATCGAGGACGTTGTCCGCACGGTCCACGAAGTCCTTGGCGACGCTCCAGTCACTAGCCCGACGCCAGCACAAACCTTTGGCACTCCAGCGCCTAGCGCAATTCCTCGCAGTAACACACCAGGCATTCCACCTCGTCAGCCAGCGCCAACCTACCAGACGCCTTCGCCAACACCCCCACAGCCAACACTTCAGCCACAACCAGTCACGCCAGCAGCACCTTCGGGCATGCCACAGCCGACCGCGCCGTTTTCAACACCGCGTCCTGCTAATCTGGGTGATCGGATTATTCATCCCGTCGCACCGGCCGGCCTTCCAAAGCCAGACTTGGGTAGCTTAATGGACCAAGAGCTTGGTCGTGATCAAGCACCAGCCGTAAATTCTATTCCGTCAGCCCCGCAACCTCCAATGCCACAATCGGCCAATCCACTACCGCAGCCAGCTGCCCCTGCAGCCTTTCCAGCAATGGCGCCCGCTCCTGCAACACCGCACGACCCGCAAACTCCAGATGCATCGATGCCAGCAACCCCTCCAGTAGCACCTCAGATGCACGGCGCTTCAGCCGTCGTCTTTGACGATCCTACAGAACCAACCTCTCATCCAGCAGAACCAGAGGGTACGCCTAGCACTCCTCAGCCCGAGCCACGCATCTAAAGATGTTATAATGAGTCATAATGACTTCACTCAACCCTGAAAAAACAATTCGGCTTAATAAATACCTCGCACTCCACCTAGGATTTTCTCGCCGCGAGGCCGACGAATACATCGAACGTGGCTACGTCAAAGTCAACGATATCGTCGTTAATCTCGGCGCACGCATCGCAGAAGACGACAAAGTTATCGTGAACGGCAAACCGATTAGTGCCGATACTCAATTTCAATATCTTGCACTTAACAAGCCAGCTGGATATGTCTGTTCACGCGTCTCACAAGGGGGGCTCCCGACGGTATACGAACTGCTTCCCCCTAAATACCATCACCTCAAAACGGTGGGCCGTCTCGACTTTGCTAGTTCGGGGCTTATCCTTATGACGAACGACGGCGACTTTACCTACCGGTTAACTCATCCTAAATTCGCCAAGACCAAGACTTATAAAGTACGCCTTGACCATGACCTAGAGCCTCTACACCAGCAAATGATCAGTGACTACGGCGTACAACTAGAGGAC
>CBIHME010000029.1:0-8468 GCA_966210965.1 uncultured bacterium | reverse complement strand
GAAGCAAGGATGAAATTAGCTCCTACGTCGCGATGGGTGAAGAAATCCGCAAGCAAGATGAAGCGATTGCGCGTATCGAAGCGAAAGAAACGCCATTTGATGTTTATAATAAATATTCGTTCCTTGGATCACTGGCGGCGAACCTTAATCTTAGCGCCTACGCCAATTCATCACTGACAGGCACTGCTAGTACATTAGCGTCTACTATTCCACTGTCTCTTGCCAGCCTTACCTCTACTACCAAGGCAGGAACCTATATGCCGCTCAGCAATACGAAAGCTGCCCAGTATGGCAACACTGACTGTCCTGATGTCAAAGCATCGACGGGCGATCCAAACGCAGCATGCTGCCCGGCCCTAGATAAAATAGGATCGGCAGGTGACTACTATTGTATCGAAAGCCTGACCACGTCATCAGTTGAATTAAACGCAGAAGTTCTAGGTAATAAAGAATGGATGGTAACAGAGGGCTATGTTGACGATGCAACTGGTGCGGCAGTCAAAGGGACCGAGCGTGGACGACAGTTCCAGTTATATATCGATAACTGTGTCAATCGAGTAGATCCATGGGGCGAGACCACCAAGCCAATATCAGAAGGTGAGTCCGGCGACTACGAGTGGTTTATCGGTGCAAAATGTAGGGAAAAAAGCGATATGCTCTATAACTTCCGTACCTACGGCGCAGATGAACCGATCATTGCAATCACTGGCGGCGAAGATTCGGCATTACTGCCGGCCAGCAGCACTACGCCACAATCCAGCGGTACGGGAACAGGAGAAAACAGCGGCAACGTCAATCCTGATGGCTGGGCATTTCCAACCGTAGCTGGCGCGCCACTCTCGAGAGGGTACTTTACGGGACACCTGGCACTGGATATTGGCGGTGATCCAAATAATAAAGACCTCCCAATTTATGCAATGCGCGACGGCATCGTGACGAGTGTCGGCAACATTCCGATGCCACCTTACGAAGCAGGCTGTGTTGGCGATGAAGGACCAGGTTCGATACAGCAAACGGTCGTCATAGAACATGTCGTTGATGGGCAAAAATATATCTCAACGTACCATCACGTTCAGCGAAATAAGTTTCCGTTCGCCGTCGGTGATACTGTTAAGGCAGGGGATCGAATTGCAACGATGGGTAATACCGGCTGTTCGTTCGGTCAACACCTTCACGTTGAATTATGGATTGGTCGAGTCTGGGGGCAATCTGTCGATTTAGGTCCGATATTATATAAGTAAAAAGATATGAGGCATATATGCGCATAAAGAAATCAATGATCATTATCATCCTAGCAACCCTTACAGTCGTCAGTTTTGCCGCTGCATTCTTACTACGACCACAAGGGGAAATCGAGCTCGCACTAGCCCCCGAAGAAGCGACCTTAACCGTTAATGGTACCTCACAGCAGATACAAAACAAGCAAGTCCTCTCATTCTCACCGGGAACGTATACACTCAGCGTAAAGCGTGATGATTTTTCGACAGAATCAGTTAGCGTGACGGTCAAGAAAAATGAAACAATACGGACGGTTATTGCGCTCGAACCAAAAACTGATGCTGCAAGAAAAATGATCGAAGCAAACCCCGAATCCATCAAAATCACCCAGGAATATAAAGATATATCACGGGATCGTCTGTTTAAAGCGCTGCCATTATCAGGTGTCAATTACACGGTTGAATCCTGTAAATCGGTAAAGTACCCGACCGATAAGAATAAGAAAGCTCTCTGCATCACCAGCCCCACCCAAGCGGGCGAGGACACAGCAAAGCTAATGATCGCACAGCTTGGATACGACGTAGCTGATTACGAAGTCCTAGCGGGAAAGTCGACGCTAAAAACATTCATCACAACGGACACGTATAAAATTGAGGCCTACCAGAACGATCAAGCCGATAGGCCGCAACTATACATCACACCGCTAAACGTTCCGTATGTACCGCCGAACGCACCGCGCAACGAGCAGCTCGAGTCGATACGATCCGCCTCACTAGCTGAACTTGAAAAACAGGGGTATGATGAACATAACTATGTGATCGTATTCTCTAATGTATATTTATCGCAATATAATGTTGATGTTCATAATCACGGCCCAGATGATGGCCATAGCGTCGAGTAGAATAGGATAAATTCATGAAAATAATAACCAGAAAACTAATTCTAGCAACGCTTACCGGGTTCGTTTTTGCGACGTTCGCCGGCTATACCCCAGTGAGCGCGACGGATGAATGTACCATTCCAGATAAAGCGAATCCAGAAATTTGCCTTGATGAATATTTTGGCGGTAATGATATTATTTTCTACGATCCAAATGCCGAAGAGTGCGAGGCATCGACTGCAGCGGATGGCAGCGGAGCGATGATCGGTAATGACAATGCAGAGAAAATCTTTAGATATCTTGTCGGTAAGGGCTTGAATGCCGGACAAGCGGCTGGATTCCTTGGTAATATGCAGCAAGAATCTGGCTTCAACCCGGCAATTAGGCAAGGGGGGGCGATCGCACCCGATGACTTCATTCCGATTCACGAGGAAGGATTTGGGATTGTTCAATGGACACATGGCGCTACCGCACCCGGTACGCGCCAGGGTGATCTGTATGCTTTAGCGAAATCATCCTCGCGTAACATTACCGACTTAAGCTTGCAGATGGATTATGTTTGGGTTGAATTGAATGGCGGATGGAAAATAACCCTAGATCGCCTGCAAGGGGTTACCGACCCAGTACAGGCAGCGATTGTCGTCCACGACCACTACGAAATATCAGATGACACGCCACAAGAAGTCATAGATATACGCGGCGGGAATGCGAAAGGTTTCTATGATAAATATAAAGACTTGGCGCCTAGCACAGCAACACCAACAACATCGACGAGTACCGGATGTCAATCGGCTGCAGGCGCCGGTGGTGCGACTGAATTTATGAGCGATAGTTTTGTGATTTACAATCAGTGCGCCTACCCACCATTTGGCGGTCCATGGGGTAATCTGACGACACCGTATGGACAAACGATGTGCGAGGCCGCCTGTGGCCCAACTTCACTAGCGATGATTGCAAGAAACATGAACGGCGGAAATGTCACTCCGTTAGATACGATTACCTATTATACCGAGAATAACCATTGGTATTCCGGTGGTGGAAGCCTGATTAGCGCCCTGAATGCATCCGCCGGCAACTTTGGCTTGAACGCTTCGACAATCAGCAACAAGGGCGACGTCGCCGCATACAAGGAAGTATTCGACAAGGGCGGACTAGTCACCGTGTCTGCGCGTGGCACCTCACCGTTCTTGCCACAAGGTCACACGATAGTACTGCGCGGCATTACATCTGCCGGCAATTTCCTCATCGCCGACCCCGGATACAGAGAAACTAACATCGCGCCTGCCAATCAGATTAGCATCGATAAAATTTTATCCGACGTGCGAGCAGACAGTAGTAGCAGCAGTTCTGCGTATTATAAAAAATAAGGAGAATCTATGAATTTAAGTAAACGCAGTCTCATCATTATCGGCTCAGTTTTTGCTCTACTTGTCACTACGCTTGCCATTATCGGATTTATGCAAAAAAACACACCAACCACGGTGACATCAGACGAGACTGGCTACGTTGATCCAGGGTCCGGCGAAGTGATTAAGTCCGATAAATCTCCGCAGGGAACTGAAGAGGCACGAAAAAACGCAATGATCTTCCCGGGCTTCTCTAAATTACTAAAATACGGGCTGTCTGCAGAGCAAGTACAATCCGTTCAAACTATGATCATTGCGTATTCGCTAGAAAAGAATAAACAATTCAAAGAAGTAAGCCTGCAAGTGGATTCTATCCGCCAAATTCTACCGAAGGGGGCTACAAAAACACATATGATGACATTTGATATTGTTACCAATAGAGTTGACACCTATCATGTCGCCGTCGAATACGACTATACAAGCCTCGCAAAAACCAAGCTATACGCTAGCGACAAAACAACACTATTGTTCGAGCGATAGGTTAACGGTATATTCCGACTGTTCATTGTCTTTATGACTATTTGTCGTGGCAATAATTAACTGCGTCGCAAGGCCGTTGGACATTAGCGCCGCCTGGCGTGATTCGTCCAGCTCGCTAAAGACATCATCCAGTAAAACAATTGGCTTTTTTCCAGTCAGGCGTTCAATAATCTCCACCTCTAGAAACTTCAAGGCTAAAACGACGCTCCGCACTTCGCCGCGAGACGCAACTGTCAAGGCGGGTGAATTATTGTACCGAAAAATCACATCATGACGGTGTGGCCCAACGCTGGTATAGCCAAGATATTTATCACGCTCGCTATTTGCGTGCAGTTCATTCAACATCTTTTGCTTAATGGTCCCAATGACCGTGTGTGAATAATGAATCGACACATAATCCTGCGAATTTGCGATTGCGTTATAGGCATCATTCAAATGCGTATTAATTTGCTCGATGAACTGTACGCGCTGTTCAATAATATGCGAACCATACTCGCTCAGCGCCACATCCCACACGAATAACTCATCCTGAGTCGTGTCGTGCTTTTTAAGCAAGTTGTTCCGCTGCTTTAGTGCTCGGTCGTATTTTCGCAGTACCGTCCCGTACAGCGGGTCTAATTGACTAATAAAGTGATCAATAAACTGTCGCCGTCGTGCGGGTGATCCGTGCAATAGCCGTAGATCATCCGGCTCGAACAATACAACGGGATATTTATATTTTGCCGGCAAGCGATACGACGTCTTTGTATCGATAACAAATTGTTTTTTTCCCGATGTCTTTGAAGGGTCAAATTTGACAGTACGTTTTGTCTCGTCATCAAAGTGTAGGTCAATTCGCCACCACGGCTGATCACGGCGCAAGACGTCACTATCACTGCCTTTAAACGACGTGCCCTGCAGTGCGATATACACCGCCTCGATTAGTGATGTTTTGCCGCTGCCGTTCTTCCCCGTTATCAGGGTGACATTTGGGGATAACTGCAACGAAAAACTCTCGTGTGTGCGAATGTTTTGAACAGATAGGGCAGCGATCACCGTCATACGACAGTAGCTAGCTCTTCAATGGCATTATGATGTGCTTGTAGTTGACGTCGTCCGATTTTGCCGTCAGAACGCAAGGCGCTAATTTGCCGTTAAAGCGAAATTCGACCACTTTTCCGTCAATTACAGAGAGCGCTTCACTAAGATAGCGCGAATTCAACGTCACCTGACCATCATTCGTGACTTCAGCAGGTGTGTTTGACGTATTTTCGCCGTATTCTGACGCGATTGAACGTACCGATAGCGTCTGATGCTCTTTGTCGGCCGTAAGCGTTACGCTGCCACCAGATTCGCGGGCGAATAGGCCGGCAATTTTTGTGATACGAACAAATTCCGATGCATCGATGACAATATTCGTTTCGGATGTAGCGGGAATGAGTTGACGATAGTCAGGATAGTTGCCGTCAATTAACCGACTCGTAATCTCCGACTCGCCAACTCGAAAGCGCACCTGCGTTTCATCAAACAAGACATCCACCTCTGTAACGTCATCGCTTAGTGTACGCAGCACTTCTTGCAGTGTCGTTGTTGGGATAATTGCCGCAACTTCGCTCTTTGTTTCCATTAAACGGCGTTCAGACAATCGGTAGCCATCAGTTGCCGCTAGATAGAGGCTGCCTTCAAATGAATGCCAATACACACCCGTTAACGTCGGGCGCGTCGTGTCGTTACTGCTGGTAATAATCGTCTGCGTCACGGCTTGCTTAAAGTCAGCAGGCAAGATGCTATAGGAAATAGATGATTTCTCGTCAATTGTCGGTAGTTCGGGGAATTCATCGGCGATCACACCATTAATAACCGATTTATAGCTACCCGAACTAATCGTCAGGTGGTTGTCTTTTACTTTTAATTCGACCGTTCCTTTTGGCAGGCTCGAGATAAAATCCGATACCAAGCGGGCGGGGATAGTAATCGCTCCTGGAGTGATGATTTTTGCACCAACAAGATGTGTCGATGCAATTTCAAGATTTGTCGCTGCAACTAATAATCGGTTACCGTCTGTTCGAAGTAAGATATTACTTAGAATAGGGAGGCCGGTTTTACTACTTGCTACTCGTCCGACGCTACTTAGAGCTTTGGTCAGATTTTCTTGGGTGACAGACAATTCCATTATTAGTACCTTTCTTTTTAATTTCTTTTGGTTGGGTTATTAATAGGGGCTGTGGAAACTGGGTAAAAAGTGTGTTCAGTCAGGGGTAGGGGACGCATTTTATATGGGGAAAGGTTGGGGGTGAATAGGTCGGATAACTTGTGGGTGAATGATAGTTGTACACGTCCTTTGGGGATAGATCTATATAGGTTGTTCGCGATTGGGGATAGGCGTCCACTAGTTGTCCTATAGATTTCCCGCAGGTAATCCACACCTTTTCCACTATGATTAGGCATAGAGTTTCTCCCTAATTTCTGTTACTTGTTCGCGAATCAGAAAGTCTAGTTTAATAGCCTTTTCAATTTTCTCAACCGAATGAATAGCGGTCGTGTGATCCTTGCGCCCTAACTCTATAGCAATTTTTGGAAAGCTAAGGTGTAGTTCGCTGCGCAGTAAATACATAGCGATTTGACGAGGGACAACGATGTGTTTGTCGCGCTTTGAGCTGCAAATTTCTTTAACATCGATCTGAAAGTGTCGAGCGGTCTTGTCGATGATCTGTTTTGACGACAAGTGTTGCGGGCGAGATTGACGTACATTTCCAACAAGACCTTCGGCGGTGGAAATATCAGGGCTGACGCCGCGCATTTCTGCATAGGCCAGTAATTGATTTAGGGCACCCTCTAATTCGCGAACATTCGTTTTAATGTTGTTTGCGAGGTATTCAATCGTATCACGTCCCAGTTCGACACCTGATAATGACGCTTTGGTCTCTAGGATGGCGCAGCGCGTTTCAAAATCAGGCATTTGAATATCAATTGACATGCCCCATTCAAATCGACTGCGAAGACGCTCGGTGAGTGTTGGGATGCTTTTTGGCGGTTTATCGCTACTGATGATAATCTGCTTGTTGGTCTGGTGAAGGGCATTAAAGGTATGGAAGAACTCTTCTTGAGTCTTCTCTTTGCCGGCAATAAACTGCATATCGTCAACAATTAATACGTCGACATTGCGGTACTTGTCCGAAAAGCCTTTTTTCTTAAAGCGAATGCTTTCGAGGAATTCTTTCACGAACGTTTCCGAACTAATGTAAAGGATTCGTGCATCGGGTTGATTAGCGGCGATTTCATTGCCAACAGCTTGCATAAGGTGGGTTTTGCCCAGTCCAACACCGCCGTATAAAAATAACGGATTGTATTTTGTACCCGGGCTACTGGCGACTGCTTGGCAGGCGGTGTAGGCTAGGTCGTTACTAGAGCCAACGATAAAATTAGCAAACGTATATCGCGGATTAAGGCTGCTGCCATTCGTTGCCGAACCTTGCCCTTGATTTCGCGGTGCAGATGCAACAGGGCGCAAAAGATCATCAACGTCGCTGGATGTTGATGATGCCGGCGTGACTGTTGTTTCACGAGTGACAGTCTTTTTGCCAGTTGTTTTGACTGTATAGATGACACGATCAGGGGTGACGCCGTTTTTCTGTAGGACGGCTTTGATTTGCTCGTCGAACTTTACTTCGAATTGGCGCTTGGCAAAAATGTTAGGGACGGCGATGGTGACGACATCGTTGCTAGTGTCGATGAGTTCGGTATTCATAAACCATGTCTTAAATGCGGCATGAGAAATGGATAATTCAATTTCTCCTAAAACGCTCTGCCATAACGCATGATGCATGTGTAAAAACCTTCCCCTAAAACCTATTCTTTTGTAATGTGTGTTGCTATCAACTATACATTGACGCGAAGTTTTCCACAACTATAACAGATAGTAAAAATGTATGTGCAAATAGGGGTACTAGTTATCCACAGGATTATCTAACCCCTCTAAATATGTGGATAAGGGGTGTATTTCTGTGGATAAGGGTTTTATATTACAAAACAGATAGCCCTTAAATTCAAGGTTTTTCTTGTCAAAAACGGCGAAAATAGGTACAATAACAAAGATATGCCAAAACGAACTCACCAACCACACACGCGTCACCGCGCCCGCACACACGGTTTTCGTGCTCGTGTAGCCACGAAAGCTGGCCGCGCAGTGATCAAGCGCCGACGAATCAAAGGTCGCGCTCAACTGACTGTTTAATCATAAACAGATAAAATACTCTCAGACAGCTGGGGGTATTTTTTTATTCAGCATGGTGGTGTAACGCTGCTATGTTACTGCTCATCAATCAATTACAGCCGTTAGCTATCTAACTGCGATATACTAATGAGTAATATGTTATCGTTTGCAAATCGTTTTCATGGCCATGGAAGTCTCCGTTATGTGTATAAGAACGGTCAGGCTATTCGATCTCGTCTGATTACGATCAAATATACGACCAACCCAAACCGTACGCAGTCACGATTTGCTG
>CBIHME010000028.1:0-8515 GCA_966210965.1 uncultured bacterium | reverse complement strand
CTCGGAACGGACACCCATCCCCGTCGTCTTTGGACCATACGTTACGCCGCCTGGCGCACTCGAAAGTCGATTGACGCCACCCAAACGAGCCTGCAAACCAATAGCACCGTTAGTATGACCCTGCGGCCAGTTAGCGCAGTAAGTTGCAAAGAAATTAATAACAATCGGCACATCTTGCGATTGACCTTCAATAACGGTCACTTGGTTACCGCCACCCGGCGCAGTCAGCCACATCGCATCAGCAATTTTTTGCTCTGGATACGTGACGTCCGGACAAAAATCATTTGCATAATCTCTCGCTCCAGACACATCTGCACTATAGGCCTGTGCGCTATCGCTCGATATAATGACACTCGCGAGCACCGTAAAGACAGTGAACGACAGCGCTAGCTTAGTTATCGAGCGAAATGACATTAATTAGCCCCTACTTTCGCAAGTAAGCCTTCGTAATACGCTTTCATATCGCTGTATTCAGCCGACCCTTTTGGCACCGACTCCAATTGACTAATCGCCTTCTGTAAATACTTTTTCTGATTTTCATAATCTTTATTAGCGCCGTAAAGATACGCAGCATTAGCAGAAGCTCGATAGTTGTTCGCCAAGTCGCTTAATATAACCGCATACCGAATAGCATGATCCGACTGCTTAGCTCTGCTCGCGGTTGCGACAGCTTGCTCATAGAGTGCGATTTTTGCCGTATTGTCCGTCAGCTTCTGGGCGGCAGACACGTATATCTTATATGCAGCGTCCAAGTCGTTAGCCTGCGATAGTGCCGTATACTCCGCAGCGATATCCCGATCGCCTCGAAATGCCGCATCGTCAAGCTTGCTACGTTCAGCGGCGACAGTCTTTTTCTGTTCGGTAGCCTTTTCCGCCTGCTGTTTTTGGTTTTGAGTATAAAAGTAGTACGCCCCGCCGGCCAGCCCCGCAATTACAATTCCGATAATAGCACCGAGAAGTACTCGTTTATTTAGCAAGCGGCCCAACTTTTTCGTCATACCATAAGCATAATATAAACAACACCTTTCGCGCAAGCATTGATATTAGTAATACGACGACCCAAAATCACCCATACATTTTTACGTCTACCTACGGCAATGTCGAAATGACACGGCGATATGTAGCTATAAAAAATAAGCGCCCCAGGTGCCAACCAGAATGGGACACGCGTCCGCAAACCGATTGACACCATGGGGCTCCTATTCGTAATGACTTGAAACTCGTTCGCTACTTACTGGACGGTCGTCATGCGGCGGCGTACAGCGATAACAAGCAGACCTGCCAGCAACGCCAGCGTGGCTGCAATCAGCCAGTCGATGACTGAAAAGCCGGTCGAAGCCAGCACGTCATCATCAATCGACGACTCGTTCCAGGACTCATCCAGATCAGAACTGTTCCCACCAACCGAAGCCAGCGGCTCGTATTCTGTTCCAGTCGACACGTCAACGCCCGCAGGCGTCAAAGTAGCCGTTTCCTGAACGACATTGTCGGGGTGTCCCGGACCATAAAAGCCCGGACCGCCAACGTGACCATTCCAACCACCGGGCTGATTATGGCTACCCGGAGGAGGTGTCCACCCGCCGTGGTTATGCTCACCGTCGTTGCCGCCGGTGTGGTTACCATCTTCATCAACCTCGCAGTTGTCGTCATGTTCGTGTCCATCCGATGGATTGGGGCACGCCGACAAATCGATAGAGCCGTTGAACAGAACCGCCTGCGAACTTGCGTTCTCGGACGTACTGGTTTCCAGCCACGCCCACTTGATAGTTTTGCCGCAATGCTCGGTCAGATTCACCCGATCGAGCACCAATGGATTCTTGCCATCCCATGGATCGAAATCCTGAGAGGATAGCTCGTTTCCACTAGCATCAGTCACGACGAACGATACATTCGCGTCACGGTCAAACTCACCCTTTGCAGTGAGCGTTCCGTTACCCGAAGCATCAAACGTTCCCGACACATACGAGTCGACATTCGCCGGGTCATCCCCTGGATTGGGGTCGACCGGCGTCGGCTCGATGTAAGTGCCGAGATTTCCCTTATACGGCTCCGCGCTACCCACGAGCACATACTTGCGCTCGGGGGTTTCAGCAATAACTGTAAAGGAAACCTCAACAGGCCCTTCCTTTGCATCAGCCGGAGTCACCGTATAGACAAGACCCGGCGTGTTTGGCAGCTCGATGCGGCCATACGTGCCGATACCCGCCTCGTGAAAGACCGGTGCCTCAGCCGTCACCTCAATGACTTCCTGTACCGGATCAGTAGGCTCGTTGCCACCAGGAACGGTGTACTCGGAGCTACAGATCAAATCAGCCTGAAAAGGAACCGCGATGCACCCCCGCACGATCGTACCAGGCGCGAGATCGGCAAAGCCGAGTTCTGCGACCTTACTGATCGGTTCAGAGGTGGCTGTTTCGGTATACGACCTGCCAAGCAAGATATACCCCCCGTGTTCTACGGAATAAACCTGAACGCGGAAGATTGCACCCTGATTGGCACTTACCTCAATCCAAAAATATCCCGAATTGGGGACGTCCGGATTAGGGTGAATCGTTACCGAACCGGACGGAGCCGGAGCGGGCACTTCATCAACCAAAGCTTCTGCAACTGCTCCACTGGGCGGATCAGCGACAATCGGCGCCAGCTGCTCAGCGGGAGTAATCGCCTCGGCGAGCGGCTGCTCCTGAATCGGAGTGGTTGCCGCTGGTGTGTCGAGGAGCGGTTCGGGCGCTGGCGCAGGAGCCGGCGCGGCAGGAACGACAGGTTCGACAGCAGCGGGATCTTCCTTTTGGGGAGTTTCCTCTGCCATCGGCACTGCCGGCGTTTCGATAGGTGTGGTTTCAGCTGAAGCAACACCATCGGGAGTCGTGTTGACGAGTTCGTCGTTCGCGAAGCTTGGTTTAACCAAGCCTGCGACCATCAGAACCGCCAAAAGAATGGCGGCGACCAGAACGAAGGTTGTGCGAACAAGGAGATTGCGTTGGCGGTGCGCCAAAACAATCACCTCCTTTCATATATTACGAATAGGTTTTCAAGGACAAACGGCAAAACACCGTGTTGATCCATATGCTAAAAAACAGCACATTGCTGACTATAATAGCATTTTTATTGTAATTTGTAAATAGCGTAACCTCCGGTAGCACGAAAAAACCGCTACGGCCATACGGGAGGTTATCCCTAGCCTGCAGTCATCTATACTATGCGACTGCTCGAGTGACAGTATGGCCACTTGATCCCGCAGGAAAATGCATCGATATTTAAGTAGCTACTCGAATTTTACAAACTGTAATGCCGTTTGCTGAACTCGTATAGCGCGGCTCACCCTGAGACGTAAGCGTCGCTGCACCAGCACCTGTTATATAAATAAGTGGACCGAGAGTACATAACTGATTCGTACCCTCAAGAAAATACTCTAACGATAAGCTATCTACGCCATCTACCGTGATACTTGATATATACGGGCCGTAGTATATATCGCCATTAGTTGCAGCGACAGGACGATAGGACGCCATGGAAGGCACAGCGGCAGTCTTTGCTAGCATCGCGTTAAAATTGGTAGTTTCGGAAACAAATGGACTACCATTATACGCCGCACAGTCCCTAATCCCATCGCTGTTCACATCAGGGTAGCCAGTCCCTAAACACGCCCTGTACCAGGTGTCATATTGTAAAGTCGCTTTGACTTGCCCTATCGTAGTGTCAATTTTCGTAATGTCAAACACCTTCTTCATCTGGCTAGCCATCGAAGTTCGCGATGAATTATTCGCGCGTAATGACACACCATTAAATGCAACGACTGAAATCGATGCCAGTATGCCGATTACGACAATTACAATAAGAAGCTCTACGATAGTAAATCCACTGGAAGATTGCGAGGCCCTGTTAATCATCTTACAATTCCGGTTACGTTTGTGATGTTATGGCTACTATACTCCTCATTAAGCTTTATGCAAAGGCTATAGAAATAGAATAGCATGCCTCAATACTATCGATACTTCTTGGCTTGATGCTTGAACGCCACTGTATTTACCTCTGTTGATGGTATAATAAAATGTATGAGTTTATCTATCGGCATCGTCGGCCTTCCAAATGTCGGCAAATCAACCCTATTCAACGCACTGACAAATAATGACATTTTGGCGGCTAACTACCCATTCGCCACCATCGAGCCGAACACGGGAATTGTTCCCGTTCCTGATGATCGTTTGCAAAAGCTCGCCGATCTGCATGGAGCCACAAAAATCATCCCCGCGACAGTTACTTTCGTCGACATTGCTGGCCTGGTTGCTGGCGCAAGCAAGGGCGAAGGCCTGGGCAATAAATTCCTAGCGAATATCCGTCAATGCGAAGCAATCGTTCATATCGTTCGCGCGTTTGAAAGTGGCGACGTCATTCACGTTGCCGATCAGATCAACCCAAAAAATGACATCGAGGTCATCAATACCGAGCTGATTTTAGCCGACATCCAGACCATAGAAAATCGCCTGCCTAAGCTGCAAAAAGAATCCAAAGCCAAACCAGCAGCGCGGGCAGGACTCGAGTACCTTCAACAGTTATTAACCCACTTAAACGCCGGCACACCACTATCGCAATTGCCAAGCTTGAATGATGAATTTATCGGCGACCTCCATCTCTTGACCGCCAAACCAGTCATTTACGCATTCAATGTTGATGAAGATACTTTGATCGACGAGGCCAAGAAAGCCGAACTAACTGCGCTGGTTGCGCCAGCCCGAACTATTTTTGTATGCGCTAAACTAGAAGATGAAATTAAAGGTCTTGATCCCGATGATGCTACTGAACTCCTTGAGAGCTACGGCGTTAAAGAAACAGGCCTGCTGCAAATGGTTCACGCCGCATATGACACCCTCGGCTTACAAAGCTACCTGACCGCAGGACCAAAAGAAGTCCGAGCCTGGACCATTAAACAAGGTTCCACCGCTCCGCAGGCCGCCGGTGTTATTCATGGCGACTTTGAACGTGGCTTTATCGCTGCTCAGATTGTCGATTTCGATGATTTAATCGCCGCCGGCAGTGAAACAGCCGCCAAAGCCGCTGGCAAGATGCGGACCGAGGGCAAAGAATATGTCATGCGCCCCGGTGATGTCGTTGAGTTCCGATTTAACGTCTAGTTATTTTAACCGTTGCAATAGATAGAAACGTTCTTGATTTCCCTTTGCGCCAGCAACATCACTGTCTCGCTTATCCTTAATGACAAAATACTGTTTTGCCCACATCTCAAAATCACGGAGAATTTGACGACGCATCGCATCATTTTTGATGATGCCTTTATTTGTCTGGTCTTTTCCAGCTTCAAACTGCGGTTTTACCATAGCGGCTATCTGAGTATTTTGATTACTCAAATAGTTAACGAGGTGTGGCAATATCTCGCGCAAACTAATAAACGACACGTCAATCACGATGATGTCGGGTGTTTCCTGCTTTATGTAAAAGTCGCGGATGTCCGTCTTTTCATGCAAGCGAATTTTTGGATGACCCTTAAGGGTTGGGTGCAGCTGATCCGTTCCAACGTCGACAGCATATACTTTTTTTGCACCGTGTTTTAACGCATAGTCCGTAAAGCCACCCGTACTACTCCCCACATCAAGAACGACCGTATCGCGAAAGTCCATCTTCAGCACTTCGGCGACACTGGCTAATTTTAAGCCAGCGCGACTCACGTATTGCTCTTTTGCAGACAATTTAATAACACTGTCGTCGCGTACGAAATGCCCAGGCTTGGTGATTACCTTGCCATCTACCGTTACCTTACCGAGCTTTACCCAACTTTCCGACTGCGAACGACTGTTCGTCAGTCCGCGTTTCGTCAATTCGATATCAAGTCGTTGTTTTGTCATAGTGAGTTTATATTCCTTCTACAGATTTATTGGCATTAACGCCTAATCGTACGCGCTTGCAGTCATATGCACCTTGACAAATGCACATTTATTTGTTATTATAATAACATACTTGGTTACAAAAGTCATGACTGAAAAATCACCCACTTCACCTACAGAAACCTCAAAAAGCCGCCTGCGCAAAGGCGCAGAATGGACCCTGCAAGCTGGCGCAGGCCTAACGATAGGATCGCTCGCTGCAAATGCATACATGGCCGGTTATTACACCAGTGAAATTCCTGATCCAACGGTTGAAAAAGTCGCCGAATCACTAGCTCGACATCACATCAATAACTTCCTGACAATAACCAACCAAGACCTTTGTCCGCCACCTACCGACCCTGCTGATATCGCCGTCATGTACGAATCTATGCAATCAGCCAATTCGCTTGACGAGATCGCCGAACGTCACAAGCTTACCGTTGTTGACCTCGAAAAACTCTACGATCAGATTGATCCACTGATTGAGGCGTCATCGATACAAGAATCAACTGACGCGATCAATAAATTTACCCAGCCAAACATGGGCCTGACGATACACACAGATCAGCTAGCCGATGACGATATCGAGCTTGTCGATTACAAAGAACGACTTTGGAATTTTATGATGATCATCAAATATATCCCGACGAGCCTGCTTGATCGGTTAGATATCGGGGATATTACCATCGTAAAGAGCCTCGAAGGTGCCTATGGCACCTATAACGCCACGACAAAAGAAGTACAGCTTGGCCTAGACTACATTGACAGACCAAGTACGATTATCCATGAAATAGTCGGCCACGGTGTCCACGAAATCAGCTGCCAAGGCTACGGGTATATCGACAACAACTATGAAAGCAACAACCCTCCCTCGTATACATATGCCGACAAAGAATGGACTCAATCACAACCAAACGCCGATTATCACACCAATGCGTATGCGACAAAGAATATCCTAGAAGATGTGGCATCGACAACAGAGGACTATTTCACCGGTGAAATTAGTTTAAATCTTGATGGAGAGCCTAATCCTTTAGATAAAAAGATAATGATCATCTTGGATCGTATTGATCAACTAGCCCCAGGAGCCGTTGAATATCTGAATAAAAATATTAATGAATTTAAATGGTACGAACGCGAAAATCAAGACCGATTAGATCGCCAAGCCGAGAAGAATAAGCAGTAACCTACTTCTTGCGCTCGCGGTATTCACCAGTGGCCGTATCGACAGAGATGATATCACCCGTTTTGATGAACGACGGTACTTTCACTACGATACCGGTTTCAAGCGTTGCGTCTTTTAGAACACTACTGGTGGTATCACCTTTAACAACATCTTCAGCGTACGTCACTTCAAGATAGAGGTTTTTAGGTAGCTCGATGTTAATAACAACATCGCCAAAGAACTGAATCCCCAGCTCGTCACCTTCTTTGAGGTAGCCAGCGGCTGTGTCGACAGTGTCGGCAGATAATTCAAATTGCTCGAAGGTAACAGGATCCATAAAATAGAACAGCTCTCCTGCAGCATATAGGTACTGAACATTTTTCGTATTCACTTCGGCACGCTCAATTTTGTCTTGACCTTTAAAGGTCTTCGGAATAATGTTGCCGTCAATGAGATTACGAAGTTTGACGTTCACGATACTCCCGCCACGGCCCATAACCTTTTGGTTGTAGTCGACAACACGGTATGGCTTGCCGTCTATCTGGCAGACGACGCCTTTTTTTAAATCAGTTGGTTGGTACATGCTAATAGTCTCCTTTTTGATATATTCCAGTTTAGTAAATGATGAATGGCAGGTGTGTAATCACCTGCCAAATATCATCTACCAATTAGCCTTGGGTCACGAATGGCAATAGTGCCAAGTGACGCGAACGCTTGATAGCCGTCGCTAGCTGGCGCTGCTGCTTTGCGCTCAGACCAGTCTTTGCAATTGGTTCGATTTGTCCGTACATGTTAATGAAACGCTGCAATGTTTTGACATCTTTGTAGTCAAAGTATGCTGGCGTGTCTTTCTTGAATCGCTTGATAGCCATTATATTATTCTCCTAATAGTTCCTAGAAAGGAATCTCACTTAAATCAATTGGTTTGTCGTCGATGTCTTCAATAACAACATCGTCGGATTTTTTAGATGCACCAGAATTTGACTGGTAGTTAGACGAACCGCCCGTGCTACCTTCGCCGCCAGGGCCGTCAAGGAAAGTAACGTCGGTTGCGACGACTTCTACTTTAGTGCGCTTTTTGCCGGTTTCTTTGTCATCCCAGCTGTCTTGGCGCAAACGTCCCTGCACGAGGCAGCGGCGTCCCTTACTAAGGTACTGGTTAACGAGTTCACCGAGCTTTTCCCATGCAGTCACATCGAAAAAGTCAGCTGCATCTTCTTGGCCACCGCGATCAACCGCAATACTGAAGCTAGCAATTGCCTTGCCTGTTGACGTCGTACGCATTTCTGGGTCACGTGTCAAACGGCCCATCAAAATAACTTGGTTGATACTTTTAGCCATATCGGTTTATTCCTCTTCTTTTGCGTCAGAATCGTTTGACGCGTTAGCTTTTGCTTCCTCGAGAGCTTTGCGACCCTTTTCGTCAACAGTGACGAGCAGGTAGCGAATAACTTCCTCGGTAATATTGAAC